>JBGPMT010000183.1:0-6817 GCA_041487135.1 Binataceae bacterium (SeqCode)
CTTGACGCTCTTACTATATGTTTTGGCGCTAATGACGTGCGAGTTGTGTGGTGGCGATATCCGCAGGCCGAAGAAGCGCCTGTTCACTCGTGTTGAAATCTCGTACATCATTTGTGATGTCTGTCACAGAGCTCAGCGAACGCGGACGACGTTTAAGATGGCCGGTCGCGGGAAGCGCTCTGTGGAAAGAGAGAGGATGAGAGCTAGCCTCTCGATGGTGGCCCCGCGTTACGATTTCCGGATTCTTGTCTGGGGGCCTAGCCCTTCTTCGGGGTCTCCGGCGGCTATTAAGCGACGCCAGATTAGGGACGAACTCCGGAAAAAAGGCCATTTGGCATTTTTTAGCGAGGAATTAACTGGCGGATCATCTGCCCCGACGAACGTGCAAGAGCTTATCCAGGTAAATAATATCGATCTTGTCATAGGAATTGTCGCGTCTCCTGGATCTCATGCCGAATTCGTGCAATTAGCACCGATTCTCGGCCCCAGGATGCTGGCTTGGCTCCCGGTCGAAGCCCGTGGCGGGTTTACTGACACTGGAACGCGGCGAATATTTCGAGCATTGGGTGGATTTGACGAATCCTATGATAGTGCCGATTTGGTCTCGTCTGTTTTGACTCTGTTCTCCTTGGACTGGACGGAAGAGAAGAGATTTGTCCAGCTTTGGGTCGATGAGTCCACGAAGGCTCTGGAGCGTATCGCTCCGCGAAGAAAGGGGAATTAGGGAAATGACATCTATACCCCTAACTCTAACGGACAAACAGATAGCTAACTTCTGTTGGGCTTTGAATGATGCCGCGTCCTTTACAGTCCTGTACGAACTCACGTACAGCGAACAACCCGTGACCCCGGTGAATCTAAGTCGCACGTTCGGGGCTGACATACGAGAGGTCGGGGCAGTTCTCTCCCGGCTGACCAGGTTTGGCGTTGTGGAGAGAAGGGGACACTCTTTTTCGGCAACCGCCTGGGCCAGCGACGCGATGCGGTTTCTTGAAGAAGAAATCCAAACTATTCAACTTGAAGGCGTTCAGCCCAGTTCTCAGAATGGGATCTTCATCGGCAGGATTGAAAGCATCGACCCGTCGGAAACTAGCTTAGCCTTCGGAGCAGCAACCACGAACGGCGCGTGGACAGCTTCATTTGTGAATTTAGCGCCCGAAGCGTCGGTCGAGCAAAACTCAGGGAGCGGCGGAGGGACCACTGACGTAACTCCCACCGATCTCAAAGACATCCGAAATGAGACACGAAGTCAGCTTTATAAGTGACGATATTCGAACGGAGATCGGGAACAAGCTCACGCTCGTCGGATTGTACGACGAAAGTATGCTTTTCCCGAAGATGCCGGCTCGACTACTAAAGCTAGGCTTCTATCAAAGATGGATTGACGTGGAGCGCCTCTCTAGAGTGGTCATCGAGTTGCGTGGGGCACCAATGGGAACCATGGTGCTCAGAGCGGAAGGTAAACCGGTGCATGAAAAGCCGAAACAAGTTCATGCCGCACGCATCGTTATCGTGTTTGGTCCCATCGACCTGTTGAGTGAAGGGCAATTAGAATTCAGCACATATTTTGACGACGAATCTAAGCCTCGCCATACACACGCTCTGGAGGTCCGTGTCGATCCGAGCGCCTTTCGAGACGGCCGACCTTCCCCCTGATTATCGCAACGTTGGGGCCATGCCCTTCGGCGGCGCGGTCCCCCGCTAGTGCGCCAGAATCGCCGCGATCGCGGGGCGCGCGTCGCGGCCCGCCGGACCCATCAGATCCAGGTACTTCTGATCGATGTAATTCGCCACCCCGCTGAAGTTCGGCCGCGACGCACAGCGCGCGAGCCAGCGCCCGACCGCCGCCCGCTCGCCGTCCCACATCCATGAGAGCGACAGATGGTCGAGCCGCACGATGTACGGGATCAGCGCGACGTCGCCGAGGCTGTATTCATTGCCCGCGAGCCAGGCCGTCGAGTCGAGCTGCCGGGCCATCTGTGTGAGCGCCTTGTCGTAGGCCTTGATCGCGCCGGCGAAGGCCTGCGACTCGATGCCCTGGTTGAGCCGCGCCCGAAAGCTTTCGCGCATCGCGGGGTCGGGCCGGCCGGCGATGTAGCGTTCGATGCCTTCGGGGCCGAGCGCGAGAAATTGATGGCGAAAGGCGAGCGCGAAGCTGACGGCCGCGCATGCCAGGTGCAGGCCGGTGTCGGGAATCTGCGCCCAGATTCGCATCCGCGCGCGCGCGATCGGATCCTTCGGGCGCAGCGGATGGTCGGGATAGGCGTCCTCGAGATACTCGCAGATGACGGTCGATTCGATGATCGGCTGGCCGTTCTCGACGATAGTGGGGACCACCGCCTTGGGGTTGAGCTTCACATACTCGGGCTGGTTTTGATCGCCGGCGCGCAGATTCAGATGGTGCTCGGTCGGCTTGAGATTTTTTTCCTGGATGACCAGCCTGACCTTCTGCGAACAGACCGACATGTTGTTGTGGTAAAGTTCCATCGTCGCCTCCCGGTTCGCATCGACGCACGCGCGCCGGCTGTTTACTTGGTATCGAACTCGAAGACCACCTCGCCCGGCGTCCGCAGGTCGCCGGCGGCGAGTTTCTCCAGATAGAGTCCGATCAGCTTGTCGTCGGGTTTCTCGGCCAGCAGCGCGCTGAAGGCCTGGCGCGCCGCCTCCGCCGCGCCCTGCTTGAGGCTGCCGAGCGCCTCGGCATAGCGCTCGCAGTAGCGCGGGTCGGCGCCATCGCCGGCGCGGCTGACCACCTCTACCACCGGCACCAGCTCTTCCTTGCCCTTGACCTTGACCAGTCCGATCTCGCGCACCAGGTACTGGCTCGCCCCGCCGGCTTCATTGAGCGTCTTGCTGGTCACGATCAGATGCGAGCCGAAGCGGCGCGTGAGCCCTTCCAGCCGCGAGGCGAGATTCACCGTGTCGCCGATCACCGAATACTCGAAATACTGGTCGCTTCCGAAGTTGCCGACGATCACCTCGCCGGTCGCGATGCCGATGCCGATATCGAGATCGGCGAAACGCTGGTCGGTCTTGCGCAGCCGCCCGAGCTCCTCGAGCATCTTGAGCGCGCAATCGATCGCGGCGCGCGACGGGTTCTCCATCGGCAGCGGCGCGCCCCAGAACGCCATGATCCCGTCGCCCATCAGCTTGTCGAGCACGCCGCGGCTGTCGAAGATGAGCCCGGTCATCGCCTTGGTGTAGGTGTTGAGCAGGGCGACCAGCGCCTCGGGCTCGGAGCGCTCGGCGCGCGACGTGAAGTTCACGATGTCGGAGAACAGGATGCTCAGATGGCGGCGCTCGCCGCCGAGCCTCAGGCCCTCCGGATCGTCGACCAGCGAGGAGATGACGTGCGGATGCAGGTAGTGCTCGAAGGCGTGTCGAATCCAGCGCTTCTCGCGGCCCTCGATCGCGTAGCGGAAGCTCGCCAGCAGGCCGTAGGTGATGGCGACGACGCCCAGCGGAAAGACCACGCCGACCAGCGTCCCGCCGAACGCGAGCCGCGCCTGGGCATAGAGGAAATAGCCGCCCGCCAGGATCACCAGCGCGAGGAAGGACCAGACCGCCGAGAGCATCGCGGCCGCGGCAGTGATCGCGATTCCCAATAGCGCCGCGCTCAGGCGCGCCTCGCCTTCGCTGGTCTCGGATCTGCGGATGAAGGTGCCCTGCAGAAGATTGTCAATCGCGTTGGCGTGAATCTCGACCGCCGAGTAATCGGCGCCGACCGGCGTCACCACGCGGTCGCCGAGACCGTGACCCGTTACGCCGACCAGCACGATTTTTTTCGCCAGCGCCGAGGCCGGGATGCGATGGTTCACGATGTCGGCAACCGAGTAACGCGGGAAGGCGGTTTCATCGCCGCGGAAATCGACGATCATCCGGCCCATCTCATCCACCGGGATCGGCTCGTCCCCGATCGCGACCTCGGTGATACCCACCGGCGAGAGCCGCAGTGAGAGTGGCGCGCCGTCGCGATAAGCGGAGGCCACGGCCAGGAAGAGCGGGATGACATAGCGGTCGTGGAAGCGGACCACGGTCATTTCCGAGCGCATCACGCCATCCTCGTCCGCGTCGATATCGACGTAGGCGCTGCCCTTGGCCGCCTTGAGCAGAGGAGGAATCGGCGGCAGATAGGCGTCGGCGGTCAGCAGGAGCTGCGGAACAGGGCCGGTCGCCTTGAGCACGGTTCCATACTCGAGCGGCGGGGGAGTCAGTATCACCGTCGCATAGCTGGCATTGACCTGCGCGCTCTGCAGATTGTGGAACTGATGGCTGGCGAGGGGATAGCCGAGGATGGTGGAGCCCTGTGCCTGGATCGCGCGGGCGAACCGGAGGTCGTTGCTTTCGCCAAGTGTCCTGGCGATCGCGTCGGCGCTCAGGCCGATGGAACGGAGACGTTCGGCAATCTGCTCGCGCTGCACGTCTGCGTCGTCGCGTTCGCTGAAAAAGATATCGAAGCCGACGACCTTGACCCCGTAATCGTGGAGCGCATCGACCAGCCGCGCCATCGTGCTTCGCGGCCATGGCCAGCGCCCGAGCTCGGCGATGCTCCGGTCGTCGACGGTGGCGACGGCGACGACGCCCAGCGGCTTGCGGCCGGGCCGGGCGTACATACGCAGATCCGAGGCCTTGAGCTCCGCCATCTCGAGCGCGCGTGAATAGCGTGCGCCGATCCAGAACAGCGCGACGATAATCAGCAGGCCGAGAACGAACGAGCGCAGAGCCGCGCCGTGAAGGATTTTCAACCTGCGTGAGGCCATACCCGAACCGGACTGGCCAGAGATTAGGACACCGCGGGGGTTAAGCCAACCAGCCCCGGCGGGCGGCCGCTATTCCTTCCAGCTGAACTGCCGGAAGAGGCTGATTTCCCCGTACTGCTTCGCCGTCCCGTAACCGAACTGGGTCATGAGGCCGAGCTGCCATGGACGGTAGTAGAGGGTGGCATCGGGGCCGCCTTGGCCGGCGCTGCCGTTGGTGACACCGCCCACCCAGAACGCGCCGCCCGCGCCCGCCAGCACCATGAACTTCTCGGTCGACATCGCGACCGTGCGCAGATCGATCTCGGTGGCGGTCACGGCGTTCTCGAAGGTATGGAGCGAGCTGAACGACCAGTTGAGCGGAAACCGGCTGTAGGCGAACAGCCAGCTATTGAAGTCGCCCTCGATGAGCGAGCTGTGGCTGTCGCCGCCATCATGCCCGCCGGAGAGATAAAGATGGGCGCCCGGAAAGATCGAAAAATCCAGACCGCCCTGGAAGCGTCCGAAGTCGTAGCGCGAGTTGGCGCCGTTGGTCGGATCGAGCGGATTGGAGAAGCCGTGGCCCACATAGAGTTGGTAGCCGGTCGCTCGTCCGAACACCCCGATGTAGGGCGTGACGCTCTGCTCGATCTGGAAGCCTTCCTGGGTGACGCCCGACTGGTCACTGATATAGCCGCCGCCGTACAGGACGAGCTGGAAGGTTCCCGGCTGCTTGAGCGAGAAGAAATTCGGATAGAAGCTGCTCAACTGCGCATGGGCCGGCCCCGCGGCAAGCATCGTGAGCAGCAGGACCAGCGCTGCGCCGCGAGCGAGAGCACGTTTTCTGGAATCGCCAGGCACTTCAAACTTCCGCTAGCCGGGGAACCCTCCACCGCCCGCAGGGGGCGGTGGCGGTGGTGGCGGGGGAGGTGGAGGTGGTGGTGCGGCGCCGGCGCCGGGGCTGACGCCCGTGAATCCTCCCACACCGCCGCCGCCGGTGGTGCCCACCGCGGCCGGCAGCAGCGGCGGCAGCGCGCACGGTATCGAACTCGTGTATCCCGGCCTGATCTCGACCGCCGGCGCGCTCGGATTCAACGTGCTGCGGACCTCGACCACGCCCTCGGTGACGGAGACATCGGTGAAATCGCTGCAGCTCGGATAGCCCGGCCGCGAGGCCCCCGATCGATAGTCGGTTTCGTAGTCGGTGCCGCGCGCCGCCGCGATCGCGTTGGGCGTATGCACCGAGAAGTTGGGCACCCCGCCGGCCGAAGTCAGATGGACGATCGATCGGAGCAGGCCCGAGACCAGGCCGACCTGAGTATTTACCCGCCCGCCGGCGCCGACCAGATGCTGGTCAATGGTGACGGTGCTGGAATCGTGAATCTCGAGCTGGCTCTGGTCGGTCAGCGTGATGGTCGCGGAGGAGGCGGGCCCGGTCGTGATGCGATCGCCGACCAGCACCGGCGCGCCTTGGGCGAGGTTGCCGGTCGTGGCCGCCCGCTGCACTTGTACCTGACCCTGGACGGCGGTGGCGGTGCCGGCGGTGGCCTGCGCGAAGGCCGCGGGTGCCGCCAGCGCGATCGCCGCCACGATCATCGAAACGAAAATCGTTGCGAACCTTGCCGCAATGGCGAGCATCGCGCCGCGCCGATAGCCTGCGATCCGTATGGTCATAGACACTGCTCGAACCTTTTACGTTTTACGGTGAGTCATGTCAAACCGGCCCTGACTTGTTTAGGCTGATTTTGCTGGCCTTTCAGGAGATTTCCGCAAAGTCGGGCGAATGCGCCGAACGATCAGCCGGCGCATCGATGATAGCGCGGCGAACACGCTTTGTGCCGCGGGCTTCGCGCCGGAGCTTTCTTGACACTGTTCGGCGTTCATGAAAATCAGCTAAGCTGGCTGCGTACACGGACTGGAGCGGCGCAAGGAGTCCCCCAATGGCCTCGGAGAAAGTCAAGGTTGCGATTATCGGCTCGGGCAACATCGGCACCGACCTGATGTTCAAGCTGCGCCGCAGCGCCGTGCTCGAGCTGACCTGGATGGTCGGCGTGGTGCCCGATTCCGACGGGCTCCGGCGC
>JBGPMT010000184.1:0-6815 GCA_041487135.1 Binataceae bacterium (SeqCode)
CGAGCGCGAGAACGGCCAGGCGGCGGCGAACCGCGCACCCAGCTCCGCGTCGACCTCGTAACAGCATGGGCCAATCGACGGTCCCAGGGCGGCCTGGATGCGCCCCAAATTGGCGCCCGCTTCGACCATCCTGCGCAGCCCCACTGCCGCGATTCCGGCGAGTGTGCCGCGCCATCCGGCGTGAAACGCCCCGGCGATACGCTGCGCTCCGTCAACCATCAGCAGCGCGACGCAGTCGGCGGTGAAGACCCCGAGCGCGATCCCGGGCGCCGCCGTAACCATCCCGTCGCCGGTGAGGCGCGCGCCGTCGTAATCCGCTCCGATTATGTGAACCTCGCTGCCATGAACCTGGTTGAGCAGCGCAAGCCGCCGATAGCGCGGCATCGCCGTCCGCACGCGCGACCAGTTGATCGCAACCGCCTCCGGATCGTCGCCCACGTGAGCCGACAGGTTGAGCGCGGCGAACTGGTTTTGACTCACGCCGCCGGTGCGGCCGAAAAACCCGTGCCCGAGACCAGGCGCGGTCCATGCTCCGCGGGCGCGGATCATTTCGACTGTTAACTCTTGATCGGTGGGGCTTTCCAACTCGGTTGTCCGAGGTTTTGAAGATAACCTATAATTGATTGCTTTGGAATTTGACGTTTCGGACATCCTATGAACGGCTATGAATATCTTATCGCGCGCAACCGCCTGATGCTGCGTCTCGAGGACGATCTCAAACGCCTGTCAGACCTGCCCCGGGAGCGGCGCGAAGCCGAACAGAAGGGGCTCCAGGCCGAGTTCGATATCCGGCTTCGCGAGCTCTATGCGCAGGTGGCCCAAGAGTACCCCGGCGAGCGGCGCAAGAAGGCCCGGCCGCTGAGCGACCCGCGCTAGGGTGAGCCTGTTTGGAGCGCTCGATCAGTATCCGCGGCGCGCGCACCCATAATCTGCGCAACCTCTCGCTCGAAATTCCGCATGGCAAGCTGAGCGTCGTAACCGGGGTCTCGGGCTCGGGGAAATCGAGCCTGGTCTTCGACACGCTCTATGCCGAGGGCCAGCGCCGCTACGTGCAGAGCCTCTCGACCTACGCGCGGCTGTTCCTGGAACGGATGGACCGGCCCGATGTCGACGCGATTTCGAACATCCCGCCGGCCCTGGCGCTGCGCCAGAAGAACACCATCCGGAATGCGCGCTCGACGGTCGGCACGGTCACCGAGGTAAACGATTACCTGCGCCTGCTGTTCGCGACTATCGGCGTGACGCGCTGCCCGCGATGCGGGATCGAGGTCGTGCGCGACAGCGTCGAGAGCGCGGCCGGCCGGATTATGGCCCAAACCGGACACCAAGTTTTCATCGCGCCCTTCGAACTGGGCTCGCGCACCGCCCCCGAGGCCGCCGCGTACCTGGTGCAGAACGGCTATCATCGCCTGTTTCACGACGGTGCCTTCGTCGAGACCGCCGATTTCGTTTCGTCCGGCGCGGCAAGCGTCAAAAAATTGATGGTGGTCGTGGATCGCGTAAGCGTCGAGACGACCGGAGCCGAGGAGCGCGTGCGCGAGGCGCTCGACAAGTCCTTTTATCTGGGCGCGGGCCAAGCGCGGGTGCTGCGGGTCGCGCGCGACGACGGCCGGATGGCGACGCTTGGCGAGTTGAACTTCGACCGGCGCTTCAACTGCTCGCGATGCGGCAGTGCGTTCCCCGAACCCTCGCCGGCGCTGTTTTCGTCGAACAGCCCGATCGGCGCCTGTCCGCAATGCGAAGGCTTCGGACGCACGGTCGAACTCGACCTCGAAAAGGTGATTCCGAACCCGAAGCTCTCGCTGCGCCAGGGCCTGGTGGCGCCGTGGCGCACACCCGCGTATCGCGAGATGAACGACTGGATGCTGAAGTGCGCACGGCGGGCGCACGTGCGGCGCACCGTGTCCTACCGGGAGATGACCGACGAGGAGCGCGCCTGGCTGCTCGACGGGGAGCCCCGCGAGGGGGCGGATGCGCACGGGCACGACCACGATCGATGGCCCGGCGTACGCGGCTTCTTTCGATGGCTCGAAGGCCGCCGTTACAAGACTCACGTAAGAATCCTGCTGGCGCGCTACCGCCGCTTCGTCACCTGCCCGATGTGCGGCGGCATCAAGCTCAAAGGCGAAGCGCTCAACGTCCGGGTCGGCGATCTGAGGTTCCCGGACGTCGGCCATCTGCCGGTGCGTGATCTGACCGGATGGATCGCCGGCCTCGCGCAGGTCCCCGCAATCAGCCGGATTGCCGCCCCGCTGTTGCGCGAGCTTTCCAACCGGGTCGAATATCTAAACGCCGTGGGACTCGGCTATCTCACACTGGAGCGGCAGGCACGTACGCTGTCGGGCGGCGAGGCCCAGCGAATTCATCTGGCGAGCGCACTCGGGAGCCGCTTGACGGGGACGCTCTACGCGCTCGACGAGCCGACGGTGGGACTGCATCCGCGCGATGCGCGCCAGTTGCTCGAGGTCCTGCGGCGGCTGCGGGATCTCGGCAATACCGTAGTGGTCGTTGAGCACGACCCGACGTTGGTGGGGGGCGCCGATCACGTAGTCGTACTCGGCCCGGGCGGCGGGCGCGAAGGCGGCGAGCTGGTTTACGCCGGCCGTCCGCGGGCGAGTGCGCTGCGCAACGTGCTGAGCGCTCCCGCGCGGGTGTTGCTGATGCGCGCGCTGGCGCGCGAGCGGCGCTTTGGACGGCGCGATCCGGCGGTGCGTATCGTGGGCGCGCGCGAGCACAACTTAAAAGGCCTCAACGTCGCGATTCCGCTCGGCCGCCTGGTCTGCATCACCGGCGTCTCGGGCTCCGGCAAATCGACCCTGGTCGAGGACGTCCTGTACGGCAACTGGCAGCGTCAGGCGGGCGAACCGATCAGCGAAGTCGGGGCCTGCGATCGCGTCGAGGGCCTCGAGGCGATCGGCGACATGGTGCACATGGGCCAGGCGCTTCCGGCCCGCTCGATCCGATCGAACCTCGCCACCTATCTCAAGATCTACGACGACATCCGCAAGCGGTTCGCGGCCGCGCCCGAGGCGCGCAGGCGCGGCCTCACGGCTCGCCAGTTCTCATTCAACGTGCCGGGCGGGCGATGTGAGCGATGCCGCGGGACCGGCACCGTGACCATCGAGATGCACTTCATGGCCGATCTGGAAGTGCGCTGTGAGGACTGCGACGGCAGGCGCTTCCAGAGCCATATCCTTACGATTCGGTTCCAGGGCCGCAACATCAACCAGGTGCTCGACCTGACCGCCGATGAGGCGCTCAAATTTTTCGCTCGCCACTCCGCGATCGTCAAGCGCCTCGAGGCCCTGAACGCGGTGGGCCTGGGCTACCTGCAACTCGGACAGGCGACGTTGACGCTTTCCGGCGGCGAGTCCCAGCGGCTCAAACTGGCGCGCTTTCTGCTCGCCGAGCTCGAGCCGACGCCGAAGGCGCCCGACGGCAGCGCCCGGCCGCGGATGTTTCTCCTCGACGAGCCGACCACCGGGCTCGGCTCGAGCGATATACGCCAGCTGCTGCGCGTGCTGTCGCGGCTGGTCCAGGAGGGCAACACCATTGTAGTGATCGAGCACAACCTCGAATTCATCACGCAATCGGACTATGTGATCGATCTGGGTCCCGGCGGCGGAGACGAAGGCGGCCGCCTGGTGGCAAGCGGCAGTCCGCTGGCGGTAGCAAAATCGCAGCGCTCCCATACCGGGCGCGAGCTCAGAAGGGTGCTGGGTCTCGGCACGGCCGCGCCGCGCGTCGAGCGAGCCGTGATCCGCAGGGCCGCAAGGAGCTAGCGCAAGCCTCGCCGCCACGGCAGAATCTAGATGGGGAGCGTGACCAAAAAACGGAGCAAGGCTGTAACGCTATGCAGCTTCAACCGTCATCTCTCAAACGTCTTCACGGGTTCTTTCTGGGCTTGACGCGCAAGAGCTTCGGCCAGCTCGGCGTGGGCGACAATCGAATCGCGGAGTACGTGGCCGGCGTGCTTACCGAGTTCAGCTTCTCGGACCGATGGCTCCGGATGCGCGCGGCGGATGGGCGGCGGATTACGAGCGTGGTCGAAATGCTGGTCTCGCAGCTCGATTCCGAGCACGAGCGCCGCATCCTGGACGAGCGCCAGTTCCGCAAGTACGTCGGTGATTACACGCTCTTCATGTCGGGATTGTTCCGCGGCTTCGTCGAGCGCGGCGGCCATCTGCGTTACTATATCGACGAGGGCCGGCGCTCCTATGAAAAGGTATCGGCGCTCGACGCGGCGCTCTATCGTCCCGGCTTCCTGGTGTTCGAGGAGCTGAGCAAGGGCTTCGAATATTATTCTGGCGCGCTGGATTACATGCGCAAGTGCTTCTTCGCTCGGGCGCCGCACGAGGATCCTTTCGCCGGATTCCTGCGCCAGATCGAGGGCTGGGCGCGAACCGGCCTCTCGGACAACTGACGCTCGTGCGCTCGAACAGCGATCGTGAAGCGGCGGCCCGCTCATGCATAACGCGACGGACCGTCAACGGCTCGATCAATACCTGATACGGATGGGCTTCGCCGACTCGCGGCGCGCCGCCCGGGAGCTGATCGATCAGCGCCGCGTGAGCGTCAACGGACGGCGGCCGCACAAGGGCGACGCCGTGGGCGGCGGCGATCGCGTCGAAGTCGAGGCTCAGGCGCCGGCTCCCGCCCTGATCCCCGATTCCAGCGTGCCGATCGATCTGCTTTACAGCGACGCGGCCGTACTGGTCGTCAACAAGCCCGGCCTGATGCCGTGCCATCCGCTCAACCGCGGCGAAACCGGCACGCTGATGAACGGGGTCGTCGCGCGTTTCCCCGAAGTGGCGGCGGCGGGCGAAACGGAGCGCGAAGGCGGCCTGGTCCATCGGCTCGACAACGGCACCTCCGGAGCGCTACTGGTCGCGCGCACCCTCGAGGCGCATGCGCGACTGCGGCGCGACCTGCGCAGCGGGAACATCGCGCGACAGTATGAGGCGCTGGTGGTGGGACGATTGGAAAGCGGGCTTGAGATCGACGAACCGATCGGTCATCGCCGCGGACGCTCGCGCCGGATGAGCACTCTGTCCGCCGGAGGCACGCGCCTTAGAGGCCATGCGCGCCCCGCATCGACGCGGGTCGAGCCGCTTCGCCAGGTCGCCCGTTTCACCCTGGTAGCGGTGACGCCACGCACCGGGAGCCGCCATCAGATCAGGGTTCACCTCGCAAATTCCGGCCATCCCATCGTGGGCGATACCCTGTACGGCGCTCCGCCGGTAAGCGGGCTGCCGGAAGGCCGCTTCTGGCTCCATCTGGGCCAGATCGAGTTCGAATCGCCGGCGGACGGACGAGTAATCGTGCGCGCCGCTCTTCCGGCCGAGCTCCAGGCTGTCCTCGATTCGGCAGGCGAAGCGACTTCCTAGACGCCGTCAATTACAGGTGCATTGCGAGCACAGGCGGAATACAGCCGCGCGCGGCGAGCTGAGCAGTGCGAAGCCGGAGAGACCCGGCGCTTGCAGATTCGGCAATCCGGGCTGGGTCTGTCCTCCGGTCGTGGGTGGCGCCGGGGTTGGGAAGAAATGAAACACCGACGGCGGCACGTAGGCCGAGCTGGGCCTGCGATTGAAGTTATAGGCGAGACAACTGTTGACCGCCGTCTGACGAGCGGCGAAGTAGGTCGGCGCCCGCACCTCCCCCATCCATCGCGTCGGCGAAGCGGCCCCGAAACAACTGCAATAGAAGACCCGCGGGGTCGGAGCGGCTGTCGCCCGTGCGACACCTGCTGACGCTCCTGGAGCCGGCGCCAGCCGCGCCGCAGCGGGTGCCGCCGCTGCGCCCGCGGTCGGTGCCACGCCCGGCGGCTGCGGTGGCAGGGGCAGCGCAGCGGGCGGCGCCCCAAGCTGCGCCCAGACGCTCGGGCGCCGTGGCTCGGGCGCCAACGTCAGGATCGAAACCGCGAGTACGACCGCGAGCAACGGGATGACCTTGAAGCTGCGCACCTGGCCCTATCCTCTCGACGCTCGCCGTGTTGTCACGAGATGGCTATAATCCGGGACCAATCGGCGTCTTGCAAGCGCCTTCGATTCGCACCAATCGCGGCTGTGAGCGCTTCTTCTCCGGCCTGCGCCGGAGAATTGATCATCTGGCAGAAATCTTGAGACCGGTGGTTTGGAGGCCGACGACGGGGAGGTTCTATGACCCGCAACAAACATTTCCTGTGTGCCGCGATCATCCTGGGGCTGGCAGTAAACTGGTGCGCGGTGGCCGCCGCCGATCCGCAGGCCGCGCCCGGGGCCCATGTTCCGGCGCCGCCGGCCGCGCAAACGCCGCTGAACGCGACCATCGGACCGTCGGCCGCAGATCAGTTCGAAAAAGGCAGCTCGGTAATTTCATTGCCAACGATTTTCGCCGACCAGTGGTCGCCCAAAGAGCAGGTCTCGCCCGAATCGATCATCGACCAGCGTTACCTGAGAACCACCGACAACAACGTGCATGAACTCACGCTCAAGCAGGTGATTTTCATTGCGCTCAGCAACAATCCGGGCGTGGCCGCGATCCAGCTCGGGCCGCCCGGCGCGACCGAGGCGATACGCGCCGCCAACGGCACGTTCGATCCCGACCTGCAGGCGACCGCCGATCAGATCAAGACCGTCATCCCCGCCACCACCGCGCTCGAGAGCGGGGGCGACGCGCTTTCAACCAAGAATTACGATTGGAACTTCTCGCTCAACAAGATTCTCGCCTCCAGCAACGGCACCTTGAGCGCGACCTTCAACAACACCCGCACGATCAGCAATAACACCACCCAGACCATCAATCCCTTCTACAACACCACGCTGGCGCTCTCGCTC
>JBGPMT010000185.1:0-6802 GCA_041487135.1 Binataceae bacterium (SeqCode)
ATAGCGATCGAAACCCGCGGTTCGTTGCCCACCGCCCGCGTGGTATGGCCCCGGCCGGTCAAGTCTTCGGCCAGGATGCCTTCCCCGGGGCCGAAGCGATGCAGCGAACCATCGCCAAGCCCGATCTCAACCGCGCCCGACAGCGTGATCACATATTGGCGCCGTGGCGCGTTATGCCAATCCATGAAAGTCCCCGGCGCCATCCGGCTGAAGACCACCCCGGTCGCCGGCTGTAACGGCGTTCGTTCAGCATGCTCATCCGGCGCGAAAGGGAGCGTTATCTCCTGCAGGTGCGATTGCCCATCCTGCCCGGTGTAGAGACGAAATAGTCGCATCGCCATCACCTCTTGAGAGTCATACAGGTTGCGGATTCTTCAGGACCTCACCAGTCGCCCCGGCAGGCCGCCCTGGTAGACGCCGTTCTCGAACAGAATTTCGCCATTCACGACGCTCAGCGCCACGCCCTCGGCGCGTTCGATTAGCCGCGGCTTTCCACCGGGAAGATCGTTGAGCTGCTCGGCGGCGCAGGGGCGTATCGTGTCCGGATCGAACAGCACCAAGTCGGCATCCATTCCCGCGGCAATCCGGCCCTTGCTCCGCAGTCCCATGAAGTCGGCGGGCTCCGAGGTGAGCCTGCGTACCGCCTCTTCGATCGTCAGGACGCCGCGCTTCCGCACCCATTCATGAAGCACATAGCTGGGCAGGCCCGCGTCGCAGAACTGGTTGACGTGCGCGCCTCCGTCCGAGAGCCCGAGCAGGACGTTTGGCATCGTGATAAGGGTCTGGACCCGCGCCGGGTCGATGTTCGCCACCGACACCGTGAAGCCCGTCGCCAGTTCCTCACTGACGGCAAGATCGAGGAAGGCGTCGATCGGATCTTGCGCCCGCGCCCCCGCGATTTGCTCGACGGTGCGGCCGATCAGTGGGCGGTTTTCCGCGCGGGCCACGCCCGCCACCTCGACTGTGTCCCATCGGCCGCGAAACGCGGCGCCGCCGCCGGCCTTGAGATCGGCGCGAAATTCATCGCGGAACCGCCGCGATCCGTACAGCGCCATCTGCTCCTCGACGCTGCGGTTGAAGGCCTCCCGCCAGCATCGAAAGCTGCCGAAAACGAACGGGTCGCGCAGCGTGGTGAAGACCCGCAACGGACGCGGCGTGGTTTGCGGCAGGATCTTCAATCCGCTGCGGATAAAAGGCTCGAAGCGCGTCATCACCTGCTGATGTATGTCAGCCGGCATGCCGGGAAAATCGAGCAGCGCGAGCCACGTCACTGGCCGCCCGCTCTCCCGCGCAAGCGTCACCAGCAGATCGAACGCCTCGTCCGTCAGCATCACGCCTCCCGTACGTGGCACGTTGACCTCGATTATTCCCTTGTCCAGCTCCCGCATCACGCGGCCGAGCGCGCTCAGTTCCTCGACGCTGGCGAGACGGCTGGCCAGCGGCCGGCCCTGGTAGCCGTTATGACGTTCGAACAGGCTCAGCGAAAAGCCGTAGGCGCCCGCCAGCATCGCCTCGCGCAACAGCGCGCACATCCGCCGGATCTCGTCGCCCGACGCGGCGCGCTCGCTGGCTTGCTCGCCCATCACGTAAGAGCGCAGGGCCGAGAGCGGCACCAGGAAACCGACGTTCAGACCGACACCCTTTCGCGTCGCCGCCGCCATATATTCGGGAAACGTCTCCCACTCCCACGAGACGCCGCTGAGCAGCACGTCGTAGGGCATCGCCTCGACGTTCACCAGGTCCCACGCCAGCATCCCGCGTGCCTCCGGCTTGCAGGGCGCGACACCGACCCCGCAATTGCCCATCAGCACGGTCGTGATGCCATGCCAGCACGAACTCGTCAGCAGCGGGTCCCATGAAATCTGGGCGTCGTAATGCGTATGGATATCGATGAATCCGGGCGCGACGACTCTGCCTTCGGCATCGATCTCGCGGCGCGCGCGACCGTCGCTGCGCCCCGCCGCAACGATCTTGCCGCCTTCAATTGCCACGGCGCCGTCATAAAGGGCGGCGCCCGAGCCGTCGCAGATTTTCGCGTTGCGAATCAGTAGGTCGTATGCCATCGCGGTTTCCTTTGTGGGGTCCGGGCGATCCTGGGGGAGTCCGGTGACCGGCGCAAGGATCATACAAGTCTCTCTCGGAAAGAAGAAAGGACTGGCGGCCTCACGGTATTCTCCATGGTCCGCCCGGGAAGACCCTGACGGCCCGCCCGCTACATACGCCGATACCCACGGAGCTAAGCGATCGCGATGGCTAGTGCGGGTGATGCTTTTTTCCGAAGCGCAGGCGCATTTCCTGGCGCTGCTCCGGGGTCATCTGGCGCCATCGGCGATAGTTCTCCATCAGATGCTCGCGCTGTGCGGGCGGCAGATGCTCGAAGTGCTGGTAGCGCTGGAGCATCCACTGGCGCCGCCCGGGCGGCAGACGCCTGAAGCGCCCGTAGGCTTCGCGCAAGTTCTCGCGCGCGGCCGGCGGCAGCGCGCGCCATCGATGCAACCCCTGCAGCACCTGCTGGCGCTCGTCGGGCGGCAGGCGGCGAAACTCCTCGAAATTCCGCTGCGCAGCGTGGCGCGCGCCCGGCGCCATCCTCTGCCATTGGCGATAATTCTCGAGCACCCGCCCGCGCTGCTCGGGTGTCAGCCGCGCCCATTGATCCGGATGCTGCGCGATTAGCCCGCGCTCCGCAGCACTCATCGGCTCCTGCGCGCGCGCCGGATGCGCGATAGCGCCGAGTATCAGCGAGGCAACCACCAACGCCGCCCCCCATCGCGATGCGCCGATCATTGGTTTCCCTCGAGAAAGTCAAAGATCCATGGCACGAGCGTATCGCCGCCTTCTGCGTTGTTGGGCGGATAGGGCCCGCCCTCTGCGCCGTAGGCCGGATATGGCGCGCCCTCCGGATTCGCCGGCAGATAACCCATCTGCCGGAGAGCGCGGATTTGGTCGAGCATCGAGCCGCCCGGCGACCGAGCCTGGGAATTGTCGGCGGAGGAGGAGGAAAAAAGGTCGAGGTTGAGCAGCATCTGCAGTTCCGGCGGTTGCTCCTGCGCCTGGGCCCGCCGGATTCCCGTGAAAGTCAGCGCGGCCAGCAAGATCGCACCCGCGATGATGCTACGACCGCGACACAGCATGCGGGCGGCTCGGGGGCGTGAGTTGATCGAGGTTTTCAATCACGTCGTAGTTTTCCAACAGGTCGAGGTGCTCGACGACCGGGTAATCGCGCAGCAATCCGATGTCCGCATCGGCCAGCGCGCCCTCGACCTCGAGCTGATCGACTGCCGGCGCGCGCGGTCCCGCGGAGAGCGCGAACGCCAGCACGATAGCGCTCGTGGCGACGGCCGCGGTCGCCAACGACGCCCACGCCAGGCCCGGACGCCATCGCCGGACGCGCTCGCCCCGTTGGGCATTGAGCTTGCGCCGCAACTGGCGCTGATAGACCGCCCAGTCCGGCTCGGGGATTTGGTCGACGCGCCGCGCGATCTCCCGTATCACCGATTCAGCCGAAGCAAGTTCTTCCCGGCATCGGGCGCACCCTTCGAGATGGGTCCGCAGACGCTCGCCCTCCTCGGCAGTGAGCTCGCCGCGGAGGTACGGCACCAAAGCGGTTTCAGGATGCGTCCGCCACATCGGTCATTCGTCCTTCACGACCTTGCGTAGATGCGTAATCGCGCGATGCAGATGGACGCGGGCGGTGTTCTCCGAGCAGTTGAGGACCGCCGCGATCTCCTTGCTGGTAAAACCCTGTTGTACCTGTAGCAACACCGCGGTGCGCTGATGCGCCGAGAGTCCGCCCAGTGCGCCGTTGAGCCGCTCGATCGACTCCCGCCGAAGTGCCTTATCGAAGGGCCCGGGCTCGGACGACGGCGGATCGAGCTGGGCCGCATCTGGATCATCCTCGGAATTCGAGAGCGGTACGATCTTTCGCCACCATCGATTGCGCCGCTGATGATCGATGCAGAGGTTGACCAGGATGCGATAGAACCAGGTCGAAAACCGCGAGCGGCGGTCGAAGCTGTGCGCCGCTTCATAAAGCCGGATAAAGGCCTCCTGCGAGACATCCCGCGCGTCGGCTTCATTGCCGAGCATCGAGCAGGCCAGGCGATAAGCCCGCGCCTGATGCCGTTCGACGACGAGATCGAACGCCTGCGGGTCGCGCTCGGCAATTCTCGCGCACAGGTCCTCATCAGAAGGCCCCACCTAAATTGATCCGCCCGGCGAAAGATTCGGTCCGTGACCGCCACCGCCCCGCGCTCACGCGGGCGCCGCTGACTGGCTTGCGGCCGTTTTGCGCATGGTAGCTCCACGACGCTTTGGACGAAACCGCTCCATAAATCGTTTACATGGCGCAGCAAATAGCAGCCTGGTCCGCCTCGCCGCGGCTCCCGGGGAAGCCGTAAACGAAATCGGCGCGCGGCCCGTCAAATGCCTCGAAAAACGCTCGAACTACCGCGCCCACAAGCGAGGACGGCTATGAGCAACAAGCCCTCTAGCCCGCTCGAGTGCGAACGGCGGGCCGCTGATCGGATGGGAGCAGCCCGGAGGTGCCGATGATCCACGTCCGGGCTGTCCTGAGTCCGGCGCCTCGGGAAGCGCGCCTTTAGACGATTGCCTTAGTGATGCTGGTGGTGATTCCTGAAGTGGTCGTGACGGAAATGCCGCTCGTGCCAGCGGTCGCCGTCGTGATCGCGATCCCAATGCTGGTGCTCCGCACGCCTTCCGCCGCGCCAGCCCTTGTCGCGGTCGTACGAGTCGTCGTTGTCGTACCGTTCGTCGCCGTCGCAGTAGCGGGGCCCTTCGTACTGGCTATAGGCAAACGGCCACCGTCCGCCGCCGTTTCCAAAGTGATTCCGGTTGTAGCCGGACGACCGGCCGCAGTGCGTTCTCCACCATCCCCGGTACCAATTCGGATGCTGGTAGCCCCAGGCCGGCTCGTGCCAACATGTCGCCTGGTCGTTCGCGGAGGCTGTGAGCGGAATCGCCGTCATCAGCAATCCCGTAAAGGCGACCGCGGCGAGTACTCTTGATCTCATGATCGAATCTCCTTTCCTATCGTGAAGGTCGAGCAACCGCTGTTCCAAGTCTCGAAACAGCTGCTGTTCCTTAGACGGATCCGCAGCCGGCTTCGTTTACAAAGCTATTTTTCGCCATTTCTTCGCCGATGACTTGACCCATCCGGGATAAGGTGGCGACGGGTTGCGAGCGATTTTCGTCGTCGCACCGCCTGTTTGCGAAAGATCCCGCAAAGCCGGCGGGTGCCGATCAGTTCGTGAGCGGCTTCCGGATCAAGTAGGCGCGCCGCGTCGATAGCGGGAGTGTCTTCGCATACCGAGATACGGAGATACTCCCGCTTTTCACTTAAGCGGGCCCCATCAAACCAATGCCCGGAAGAGTCAGGTGAGAAAGACCTCGCGGATCAGGTTGGTGTCGTTATATTCCCGTCCTTCCGCTATGCGATCGCCCTCGAAACGCAGGTAGAAGTTGTAGCGCTGATGATACTTCCTGCCATTGGCGGCGACGGTGTCCGCTTCGGCGAGCACCGCGACGTGCGGTCCATCGCAAATGACCGTTTCTATCTTCAGCTTCAAGCCGGACGGGAAGAGCCGCTTCAGGGTCGCGCATTCGGTTTCGGCAAAATTCCGCCGACCGTGGATGGGGGGAAACTCGGTTAGCTCGGAGACAATTTCAAACTTGAAATCGTCCGCGAGGAGATCCTCGAAGACCGCCGGATCGGGATGATTGAGGTTTTCGAGAAACCTGATCGCCGCCTTTTTCTGGTCACTCGGATTCATTGCTTCTGGTCGCCTCCTCCGATGATTGAAAGCCTGCCGCGATGGCTCGCGCGAGCCTATCAGATAGATGGACGTATACCCTTGGCACCCGTCCCCTTCCGATGCGCCCTACATGCGCCTTCGGGTCATCAAACGCCTCTCCATCCCAACACTATGCTCACGATGAAGAACTTCATTGTGCGGACAGCGACGAAATCACTATTCTCTCATAGACAAGGGCTGCCATGCTGGTTATCCCATCGCGACGGAAGTCTCCAACCTCCCTTACTACTCGATAATTCCTCTCTATCCATTGAAGAATCTGACGATCGTAATCAATGCCAAAATACGCGGCCTTATACTCTTCAGTACAGCGCGCAGTTAATACTATGTACTGAGGCGCACGCCGGGCCAACGTTGATATATACGCTCTCTCTCCGGCAGGCGATAATACCCCGGGCACGAGTGAATACCATCGCACAGGGGCTTCAGTCCCGGTAAGAGCATAAAGCATCGGAGCTTCTGGCAGCAAAAGAACCTCTCGCCCTTGGCGCTTTTGATGCAGAATGAACTCAACAATCTGCCGGCTGTTTTCCGCGTCTGAGGGAGTCAAATAGATCGCTCCCCAGTCTGTGTTGAACCGTTCCGTCCGGCCGGCCTGGCCAGGAATCATGATGCACGCAAAAAGCAACACTTCGGTAGCGAGCACCGAACTGACGACGGCACGGCTTTGCTGTATGGTCAGCGCGCGCACTGCAGTCTGTGTACAACTCGCTAAGGCGAAAACGAAAATTAGGATCAGAGGTGCGTTGTAGAATATGCTGTAGCCAAAGGGCACAACATTCGACAAGACCCGCACGGCCAGCATGAGTGCAAGAAGACTGAGCGCCACAATCGCCGTGGAAAGTCTGCCAGCGGGATATTCGTATGCGCGCCGCAATGCGCTTCCCAAGACCCCACAGCCGACAAAGTACATTCCGATCGGAAAGAACACGGCAACCAGAACGACATAGACCGGCATATTGAAAACGCCA
>JBGPMT010000186.1:0-6738 GCA_041487135.1 Binataceae bacterium (SeqCode)
AGCACCATGCGGATGTTCGCGTTGCTCATTGCGTCGCTGTTCTTCACGCTCAGCTATGTTACCGCTGACCGCCGCAGGTCGTTGCTAAGCATCACTAGCTCGATCGCTGGCACGATAATCGCTTGAGTTCGCCTATTAGGCAGCTATAAGTGATAATCGAAGGCGCTCCTTTTAGGCGGATTCTCTGCCCGAGTGACTTTGATGACGGTGATGGAGGGCGACGATCGTGGGCATCATGGCCATTGGCGATGTGCTTGAGGCCCTGATCGAGCGGGACTAATGGCTCTGCGGAGGGGACCGGGAGGGGAGCCTCGGCTAATCCAGGCCATGATGCGGCAGGACTTCTACCCACATCCGTGCGGGAAAATCGAACTCTCCCAGACCATGACCTCCTGGCTGCTATTCGCAGGCGAGTTCGTCTACAAGGTCAAAAAACCGGTGCGCTTTACATTTGTCGACGCTGCTACGCCCGTAAAGCGTTTTCAACTCTGCCACGACGAAGTGCTCCTGAATGGACGGCTCGCACCTGAGATTTATGTCGGCGTGCGGGGCATTGCCGAACGGCTCGGAGACTATGCTCTTGTTCAAGACGCCCAGGTTACGCAGCAGGATGTGCGTGAATTTGCGGTAGTTATGCGCCGGCTGCCGAGCGACCGAATGCTGGACAAGATGGTGGCCGGCGGCGCTGTAAGCTTCGGAGATATACGGGAGCTCGCGAAGAGGCTTGCCGCTTTTCACACGGATGCATCCACCGCGAAGTCCAAAGTTTGGGGCTCAACTCAAGCCATCTCCCGCCTGGTCACCGACAACCTGGCCGAGGCAGAGCAATTGGCCTCCGATAGTGCGACCCGTGATCGGCTGGCAGCGGTCGGGGAATATTTGCGTCGCTTTATCGGTTCTCGTCGGCAGTCGCTGGATAACCGCGTCAGAGACGGATATGTGCGCGACGGGCACGGCGACCTGCGATGCGATTCAGTTTGCCTCTCCCCTGCAGGGCTCGCGATCATCGACTGCGTCGAGTACAGCGAGAAATTACGCTACGGAGATGCGGCATCGGAGGTGGCTTCGCTGGCACTCGATCTGGAGCTCGCCCAGAGATCCGACTTGGCCGATGAACTGGTGAGAGCCTACGTGGCAGAAACTGACGACGCGGGACTTCCGGAGTTGCTCGGTTTCTACAAATGTTATCGAGCGATACTTCGAGGCAAGCTTGAGATGCTGCTGAGTCTGCAGAACGAACTCCCAATCGAGCGGCGGATGCTCGCGCGGAGCAACGCCAGCGGGTTGTTTGCGCTCGCGGAGAGCCACGTCACTGCCTCCCGCGCCGCTTTACTTTCGTAAATTGCGCCCTGCTCGCGGGACTTGTGGCGGAACGTCCGGTCCTCACGAGACAGTCCGCTCTCGAGTTTGCCGATGCCCTTTCGTTAACTCCAGGGCCCGAATCTGTGCTAAGCCTTTCGAGTGTCAGGTTTCGTTGAAGTTTCTCGGTGGTTAAAGTGCCCGGTACTGAAATCACGAAATATCCTCCAGGGGCCTCCATCAATGAGACAGCGCCGCGGCCGGGTCTGCCCCGCTACTTTCATCTCTTGTGGGACGAAGATCTCGACGAAATGCACGGAATCTTCGAAGCGGTCCGTGATCGCCGAGCCGAGGTCGTAGCCGATTGGTACCGGCTTTACACCTTGCACTTTGGCGATGCCCGCACCCTCTCGGAGGCGGAATTTTTCCGAATCTTCGAACCCGCGCTCCTTAGGAACAAAAACGATCTGCTCGAAAAGAACATGGACCGCTACGCCGAAGACGTCAGAAGCCTCGGCGAGTCGCTGGCTGAGCGCGGTGTGCCGCTTCAGGAAATCATCGCCTCCCTCCAGCTTTTCGAACAGTCTGCGCAGAAGGTTTTCCCCAACGAGCTGCAGCTGTCAGTCGATATCTGCACGAAATTCGATCAGCTGAGCCACATTCGGATAATCCTGCTGGTCGATGCATACTTCCGTGCACTGACAGCTGCTACCGGCGCCAGAATCAAGGGACTCGAGCATGAGGTTGCCCGTCTACCACACGACGAGCGCAGCCGCTTCCACGGAATCGTTGGTGCTTCGCCCGTGATGCGAGCGCTCTACCAAAGAATCGAAGCGGCTGGCAGGACGCGCGGCACAGTCCTGATCGTCGGAGAAAGCGGAACGGGAAAGGAACTCGTGGCTCGGGCCCTTCACGAGGTGGGAGCAAGGCATGACGTGCCTTTCATCGCTTTTAACTGTGCGGCAATCCCGAAGGACCTGATCGAAAGCGAACTCTTCGGCTACAAGCGGGGCGCTTTCAGCGGAGCGAACACGGAGTATCCGGGTCTTTTCCGCGCGGCCGAGGGCGGCACTCTTTTCCTTGACGAAATTACTGAGATGGGGGCCGAAACGCAGGCCAAGCTTTTGCGTGCGATTCAGGAACGCGCCGTACGGCCAGTCGGTTCGACTCGTGAAAGCCCGGTTGACGTGCGGCTGATCGCTTCCACAAACCGCGATCCTGAAGAAGCGGTGCGCTCTCACCTCCTGAGAGAGGATTTGTACTACCGGCTCCAGGCTAATGTTCTGCGGCTGCCCACGCTGCGTGATCGGCTTGAGGACGTGCCGCTGCTGGTCGATTACTTCATCGCTCTGTTCAACGACCGGCTGGCAAGAAACATTGTTACCGAAGGCATTGAACGTAAGGCGCTCAACGCGATGTCTCAACACGAGTGGCCGGGCAACGTTCGCGAGCTTGCCAACGCGATCGAGGGTGCGATGACTTTCGGCACGGACACGCTTATTCGGTTGGAGGATCTTCCGCCAATAGTCAGCCGGATCGAATCGCAGAGGCCGGCGGCGCCGGTGCCGCCTTCTGGTCTTGGTACGTTTGCCGAGGTTGAGCGCAACCTCATCTTGCGCGCACTCGAAGCTTGCGACTGGAACAAGGTGCACACCGCCGCGATGCTGAAGATTTCGCGGAAGAAGTTGTACGCGAAGATCAACAAATACGAGATCGAGCAGCCAAGCGGGAGCGAGGAAGCTGACTTTCCCGACTAGTCCCTGTTCCCACCATCCACTCCCTGAACCTGTCGGAACCGTCCGGCTTCCAGCTTGGTCGCGGAGACCAGGCCAGATTGTCAGCACGGGCCGCGTTGATTCGCGGACGACGCGCTCCGCAACCAGCCCCATCTTTCCCAACCTTGCCCGCGGACTCATTCCAACCGGTCCCGATCAACTCTGGGTCGCCGATATTACCTACATCGGCATCGCGCGTGGCTTCGTCTATCTGGCCGTCATCCGCGACGCGTGGTCGCGGCGGGTGATGGGCTGCTACTGACTCCGGCGCCCGGCCAGGCGAGCCGCCGGTTAACCGCCTCGATGAGAATGTTGTCATTGCTGGATGCTGCGGTTTCGGATTGGATGGCGGGTGGGCGCTCGACCTTTACGGCCTGCAAAAGGAGTAAAAGATGAAGGCGAATTGTCCGGTTCATTTCGATGGGATCGACCATGTCGTGCTCCGCGTGACAGATCGGGATCGGACGCTTCATTTTTACACCGATATTCTGGGCTTACACGTCGAGCGGATCATCGAAGACCTGGGCCTGTTTCAAGTGCGCTGCGGCGCGAACATTATTGATTTAATGGTTCTTCCGGAGGGCCAGCATCTCGCCGAGGAGGAAGGCAGGGGACTGGATCATTTCTGCCTCAATATCCGGGGAGATATGGACGTGATCGTCGGCTACTTAAAGGAACACAATGTACCGATAACGATGGGACCGGTGGAAGTTTACGGGGCGACGGGTTATGGGACGTCGGTCTATGTGCTCGATCCGGACGGATACAACATCGAGCTGAAGGTAAACTATTCGCAATTTCCAGTGAGAACGACCGTCAAAGGAGCGATCGCCAGCTCAACGCGGCCGCGCTAAGCCACTCGCCTCGATCGGCGCTCGTCGTAATGTACTACAAGGAGATGAGCAGATGAAAATTGCGCTTTTCGAGATGAACACGCATCCGTGCACCACGCCCGAGGCGATCGCGACGGTCGCGCGCGCGGCGGAGGAGGCGGGCTTCGAGAGCCTCTGGGGCGGCGAGCATCTGGTGCTGCCCGACCCGGCGGTGCGGTTTCCGCCCGACCGGGTGTTCGTCGATCTCATCGCCACGATTTCGTTTGCCGCCGCGCACACGCGCAAGCTCCGTCTCGGCACCGGTATAATCCTGTTGCCGCAGCGAAATCCGCTCGTGCTGGCGAAAGAAATCGCTTCCGTCGACGTGCTGAGCGGCGGCCGTCTAATCCTCGGGCTCGGCATCGGCAGCATCGAGCAGGAATTCCGAGCGCTCGGCATCCCGTACGAGCGACGGGGAGCGCGTGCCGAAGAGGCACTGGCCGCGATGAAGGCGGTATGGACGATGGAAAAGCCGGAGTACCACGGCCAGTTCTTCTCGTTCAGCGGGATTCGGGCCGAACCGCGCCCGCTGCAGAAGCCGCATCCGGAAATCGTCTGGGGCGGGCGCACGCCCTATGCGTTCAGCCGCGCGGTGCGGCTTGGCAGCGGATGGTACGGCTATGACATGAGCCTCGAGGAGACTGCGCAAATGATCGACGGCTTGCGCAAGGCGTGTGACCGGCATAACCGCCGCCTCGGGGAAATCGAGATCAGCATCACCCCCAAGGCCGAGCCAAAGCTCGACCGCGACCTGGCGCGACGCTTTGCCGACCTCGGCGTGGGCCGCCTGATCATTGCGCCTCGCGCGCGCGACCTCGATGGCGTCCTGCGGGTCGTCTCGACGGCCGAGCGCGAGCTGGTCGGCCGGGTGTGATAGCGCGTCAATTGTCAGCCTCCTGAGATCGACAGGATGCACCAGGGAGGTCGCTCGCCTGTCGCCATTAAAACGACTTTGCACATCGGATAAGGGGTGAACTAGAGTTTGGGACGGCAAAAGGGGCGAGTACGACAATCGGAGGAATCCGGGAATGGCGGTACAATACCGAGCGGACCATGTCGGCAGCCTGCTGCGTCCACCCGAGCTGCTCGAAGCGCGCGAGTCTCACCACGCCGGACGCCTGACGCTCGAGCGGCTGCGTGCGGCGGAAGACGAAACAATTCTCAAGGCGCTCGAGATGCAACGCCAGACCGGCATCGGCATCTTCAGCGACGGCGAATATCGGCGCAACTGGTTCGCGAGCGGGTTGGCCGACGCCGTCGAGGGGTTGGTGCCGGACCCTGACCCGCCGACACCGAAATATTCCTGGCACGGCCCGCACGGCGAGGTAGCGACGGCCACCATGCCGGAGTTGCATGGTATCACGGAGGTCGCCGGGGCCCGGCTGCGTCTGGTCCGGCGTATCGCCGGTCACGAGGCTGCGTTTCTGGCCCGGCATGCGCCCGGCCCTTGGAAGATTACTCTGACTCCACCCGGCTGGCTGGGCGGCATGTTCAAGCCGGGCATATCGGACCAGTTCTACGCCAGCCGCGAGGAGCTGCTCGCGGAGGTGGTCGGCATGTATCAGCGCGAGATTAAGGATCTGATTGCGGACGGCGCGTCGTATATCCAGTTCGACTCGCTGGCCTATGTCCAACCCCAGTTTTCCGCTGAGGAACTGGAGGGCAGAATCGCGATCGACAACGCCCTTTGCGACGCCGTCGATCGGAGCAAGGCGACGATCGGACTACATATGTGCCGCGGCAACAATCAGGGCTCATGGATCAGCGAAGGTACTTACGAGGCGTGCGCCGAAAAGGCCTTCACCCAGCTCAAGGCCGATCGCTTCCTGCTCGAGTATGACACGCCGCGCGCCGGCGGCTTCGAACCGCTGCGCTTCGTGCCGAAACACAAGAGCGTGATGCTGGGTCTGATCAGCACCAAGGTTCCGCAGCTCGAATCGCAGGACCTGCTGATGCGCCGCATCGATGAGGCGGCGAAATACGTCCCGATCGAGAACCTGGCGATCGGTCCTCAGTGCGGCTTCGCTTCAAGCGAGTACGGTAACCCGCTGAGCTGGGACGATCAACGCAGAAAACTTGAACTGGTGGTCGCGACCGCCCGAAAAGTCTGGGGATAGGGCGGCCTTTGCCGTCAATTTTCCCGATCGTGCGCGGGCCGACCGCATCCTGCACGACAATTAGTCGAATCCTGCAATGCGGACTCGACTAAGCCGCCCGGTATCCGCGCCCGAGCTCATCCGCTTGCCTGCACGCTTGCGCCTGAGCGCCGGGCTGGTCGTGACGATTGTGATGGTCGCCTTCGAGGGCATGGCCGTCAGCACGATCATGCCGGTGACCGCGCTGGCGCTCGATGGGCTGGCGCTTTATGCCTGGACCTTCAGCGGTTTCATGCTCGGCAGTCTGGTGGGCACTATTGCGGTGGGCGATTACGCCGACCGCGAGGGACCGGCGCGTCCGTTTGCGGCGGCGCTCCTGGTCTTTAGTCTTGGTCTAATCGCATGCGGACTGGCGCGTACGATGCCGGTTTTCATCGCGGGCCGCGTAATCGAGGGTCTCGGCACCGGCGCGGTGCGCTCGTTGGTCTGGCTCACTCTCAGCCGGGCCTTTCCTACCGGAGAGCAGGCGCGAATGGGCGCGCTTCTATCGAGCGCCTGGATTCTGCCCTCACTGCTAGGTCCGGCATTGGCAGGCGTCATCGCCCGGCTGTGGAGCTGGCGAGTGGTTTTCCTGGCGCTCCTGCCGCTGGTCCCGTTTACCCTTTGGCTAATCCTTCAGCCGCTCGCACGTATCGA
>JBGPMT010000187.1:0-6709 GCA_041487135.1 Binataceae bacterium (SeqCode)
GAGACAATTCGTGACGGCCAGCGCCTCAGAAAGCAGGTCCACGGTTTCGTGATCATGCAGCGCGAGCGAGGCCTTGGGCGGCTCACGATCGCTGCCCGCCGGCCCGACAAGTCGCCGCGCGCGATCGCCGGAATCGACGTTGGCGAGGATTACCTCGACCTCGCGATCATCGATCGCCGCCGCGCTCGGATCGCTTATCGGCGGGTGGCAATGGCCGGGATCGATCGCGCGCCGCTCGAGATGCTTCGCGAGCGTATCGCCGCGGCGGCACCCGAACTCGATCGCGGCGCGCTGGCGATCGTCGATTCTCCGCGCTGGCCGCGCGATCGCGATCTGAGGCGCAATCGCGCGCGCCCCGCCCGCCGCGGCCGCGACCTCGACTCCGTCCTGCGCCGGCTGGTCGCGACGCTCGCCGCCGCGGCGCCGGCGCTCGGACGGCTCTCGATGTTCCCGACGCCGCCGACCGTCTACTTCCTGCGCTGCATCGCCGATTCGCGCTGCAAGCCGCATCTGCAATCGCTCGGCTGCGCGCTGTTCGCACCGCTGATGCGGCGCGAACGGCGCGCAGCCGCCCGGGCTTCGGTGCGCGGCGGCCTGCTCTTCACGCGCTTTATGATCGCGGGCTTCGCCGCCTACCGCGCGCTCGAGGCGGCGGGCATCGAGGCCTGCGAATCGTTTCCCGATCTCCAGTTCCGGCTGGCGGCCCCGACGGTTCGTTTGCTGCCGAAGAGCGCCGGCAAGGCGGCGCTCGCGATGCGCCAGCGGATCATCGCGCGTCTGGCGCGCGAGGCCGGTGTCGACGCCGGCCCGCCCGCCACGCTCGATTTTGCCGACGCCGCGATCCTTGCGCTCGGCGCGCTGCGATCCTCGCGCTCAGGCGCTCTGATCGAGCTGCGCAGCCCGGAGGAGGGCCGCTTCGTGCTCGCGCTCAGCCGCGCACAGTGGCGTCTGCTGAGGGCGCAACCGGATGGCGGCGCGCTTGACAAGCGCGCCGCCATCCGATTTCAAGAAGTTGACCTGCGATCGCCGAACCGGAGTCTCAACCTCGCGGCCGGTCCGGTATATAATTACATCGCGAGAAGGTGCTGATCTGACATGACTTCGGACGCGATTACCGCCACTGCCGGCAGCGCCGGTCCCAATCCGTTCTCGTTCTCGGCCTGGTTGCAGGCGCTTCGAATCAGGACGCTGGTGGTGATGCCGCCGGCCTGCGTGGTCGGCGCGGCCTGCGCTGCGGCCGACGGCTATTTCTCGCTGTTCCGGCTGGTCCTGGCCTTCCTCGGCACCGCCGCGATCCAGAGCGGCACGAATCTCATCAACGACTATTACGACTGGCAAAGCGGCGTCGATCCGCGCGAGGCCGCCAACCCCGATCCGTTCGGGCCGAGCCTCGTCATCCAGCGCGGGCTTTTGACTCCGGAGCAGTTATGGTGGGGCGGCATCGCCGCCTTCGGAATCGGCGCGGTGCCGGGCCTGATCCTGGTCTACCTGTGCGGCTGGCCGGTGCTGGTGATCGGCGTCGCCAGCATCGCCGCGGCCTATTTCTACACGGCGCGGCCGCTGTCGCTCGGCTATCACGCCCTCGGCGACATCACGGGGTTTATCTTCATGGGCCCGGGGATCGTGATGGGCTCCTACTATGTGATGGCGATGCGGATGACATGGGGGGCGGCGCTGACCTCGTTCGCGGTCGGCTTCCTCGGCGCGGGTATCCTGCTCGCCAATAACGTGCGCGATATCGATATCGATCCTCTTCACGGCAAGCATACGCTGGCGACTTTCCTCGGACGAGAAAAGGCGATCGGCGAGGTCGGCGCGTTCGACGTCGGCGCCTACATGGCGATCGGTTTCGGGGTGATCGCGGGTCTCATCACACCGCTCGCGCTGGCGGTTCTGATCACGTTGCCGCGCGCCTTCGACGAGATCGCGGTTCTGAACCGCGAGCGCGAGTGGGAGCGCCTGAACCTCGCGCTCAAGCGCTCGGCCCAGCTCCATCTTGAGTTCTGTCTGCTGCTGATCGCCGCCTTCGCGATCCGGGCCTGGCTGCGCTAGACAGCCTAGGCTTTCGACGAAGGCCGCGACTCCATCCGCGCCAGCCAGGTGAGCAAGTGGCGATGCTTGGGGTCGATCTCGACGCCGATAATCTTTTGAAAGGCGAGATCGCAGAACGCCGCGATGTCAGCGACCGTCATCTGGCTGCCGCAGAAGAAGTCTTTCCCGGCGAGCTCCTGATCGAACCACTGGTTATGCCAGGCGATAGCCGCGTGGCCCTCGGCGAGCTCCTCGGCGTTGCGCTTCTCGGGCGGGCGGACCTGGGTGTTCAGCCGGACCATCCGGAGCGCACCGATAAAGGCGCTATCGATCACCTCTTCGATCATGCGGGCGCGCGCCCGCTCCAGCGGATCTTTCGGCAGGATCGGCGGACTCGGGTGGGTCTCCTCGAGGTACTCGACGATAGCGGTCGATTCGTAGAGCGGCGTGCCATCGACCACGAGGGTCGGCACGTGGCCGTGCGGATTCAGCTTGAGATACTCGGGGCGCTTCTGTTCGCCAGCGCGCAGGTCGACGTTGATTTTGTCGTAGGCAATCCCCTTCTCGGCCATCACCATCCGCACCTTGCGGGCGTGGGTGGAGACCGGGAAATCGTAGAGCACCAGCTTTGCCATTGCTTCGCCTCCTCGCTTCTATCGGCATCAAGTCTGCTTCATTCCGGTGCGGCTTGCCAAGGTCAAGCTGGCTCGATCAGGCCCGTCGCCCGGCTTGCGCATCGCGAATCATCCTGCTGTCATGGCGGTGCCGGAAGAAGTTGCCCGTGAATTCTCAGTCATCTCGTTGGAGTGTCCGCCGACTGCCACTGGCTGTGGCGATTTTCATGCTCGGGGTCGCCGGATGCTCCTCGCATCACGAACCGCCGCAGGTGATGGTGACGCCGCTCACGGAGTACACCAGCGCGGCGAAGGGGTCGGAATGCGCGATGCCGGTGCTGGTCGGCGATCCGCCGCGCAGCTACAAGCAGGTCGCGATCGTCGAGGGATGGGGCGACCTGGACCAGGGCCCCGAGGTCATCGAGGCGGCGCGCCGGCGCGCGTGCGAGACCGGAGCGGATGCGTTGGTGGTGGTGGCCGGCAAGACCCAGAAGATCACGAAGAATCTCTACGACGTCACGCCCAACGACACCGCCGATGCGGCCAACAGCGGCGGCTCGGATGTGAGGCATGGCCAGTATATCCATCAGCAGGAATACAAGCCGGCGCCGGGCGAGGCGGGTCACACGGGTTACTATCTCGATACGGTCGCGATCGTCTACCTCGACGACAAGGGCGCCGTGCCGGGCGGCGTAGCCGGCCCGCACTAGATTCCGGGCGCGCACCAACTCATTCGATAGTCCGATCGGCCGCCGGGCGCGACGACTGCTTAGGGGAAGTCGCAGTAGGTTCGGTCTTATGGATCGCCTTGTAGCCCTGGTAGGCGAGGCCCGGTACGAGCAGCGCGGGACATCCGCCGAGTGACAGCGCGGCGAACAACAACGCGAGCGCGAAGCCGACGGCTCGCAGCGCGGCCACGCTCCCGGTCAATTTCGACTTGCGCATGGATTCAACCCAGCTACCATCACCCCCTCATTCAGCTCTATTGTTCGCGAGAATTCTAAACGGCGCAATTCGAGCCGATACGCCAGAACCGCCGGCGCCTATCCGTCCTTAGACGTCGAGCGGATGCCGATCCGCGCCTCGAGCGCGCGAATCCGCCGCACCATCTCGGGGAGCCGCGGCTGGATAACTGATAATCGCCGCCAGGCCCTGATGTCCATCGCGGGCGTACCGCCAATCACCGAATCGTCGGCCACGTCGTGCGGAATTCCCGACTGCGCGACGACCATCACGCGGTCGCCGATCTTCGCGTGATCGGCGCATCCGGTCTGCCCGCCGAACTGGCACCACTTGCCGATTCGGGTCGAGCCCGCGAGGCCGCTCTGCGCGGCGAAGCGCGAGTACTCGCCGACTTCGCAGTTGTGCCCGATATGGACCAGGTTATCGAGCTTCACTCCGCGGCGGATGACGGTCGCGCCCATCGTCGCGCGATCGACCGCCGTGTTCGCGCCGATCTCGACGTCGTCCTCGATTATCACCGTGCCGACCTGCGGGACCTTCACCAGGTCGTTGCCCTGCTGGAGGAAGCCGAAGCCGTCGGCGCCGATCACCGCGCCGTTCAGGATCGTCACGCGGTTCCCGATCGTGACATTCTCTCGAATCGAGACCTGGCTGTGGCAGGTGAAATCGTCGCCGATCGTAGCGCCCGGATAGATCGTGACGTGAGGATGGATCACGGCGTTGCGGCCGATCGTCACGCCCGCGCCGATCACGCTGAAGGCGCCGACCGAGGCGTCCGCGCCGATTCGCGCGTCGGCGGCGATCCGGGCGGAAGCGTCGATCCCGGGGGCGGGGCGATACCGCGGATGGAACAGCTCCATCAGGCGCGCGAAGTCGAAGGCGGGATCGCGGCTGACCAGAATGGCGCAGCGGGCGCGTGCGGCCAGCTCGGGAGTTACGATTGCGCACGCGGCGCGGGTCGCTTCCAGGGCCGCCGCATACTTCGGTCCCGCGGCGAAGACGATGGTTCCGGGCGCGGCCGATTCAATTGGCGCCGGCCCGCTGATTTCGGTCTCGCCGTCTCCGCGGAGCTCAAGCTTCAGCCTGCGAGCGATGTCATTGAGTTTCATAACCGTCCCAACCCCCGCTGGTTGCGGGATCAAGCGACGAGCATAGCGGATAAGCTTTTCGAATTATGCAGGGAGGCCTTGGGCGACGAGCGCCGCGAGCGCCGCCTGCGGCGTGATCCGCCTGAGGCACTCGTAATGGCCGAAACGGCAGGTGCGATCCAGGCACGGGCTGCAGGCGGGCGGCTGGTAGATTATCCGCACGCGCGGCCCGAGCGGGCCGGTGCGGCCCGGATCGGTCGAGCCGAAAATCGCAACCGTGGGAACCCCGAGCGCGCCCGCCAGATGCATCGGGCCGGAATCGTTGCCGACGAACCCGTCACATAGCGAAAGCAGCGCGATCAAATCCCCGATTTCGGTCTCGCCGGACGCGACGACCGCGCCGCTGCGGCTGAGCGCGGCGATTCGTTCGCATCGTTCGCGCTCGGCGGGCGTGCCCACCAGCACGCATTGCGCGTTGCCGCGGGCGGCGAGCAAATCGATGAGCGTTGCGTAGTGCTCCGGCGGCCACTCCTTGGCGGGGCCATAGGCCGCGGCCGGCGCGATTGCGACTAACTTCGCGCCAGGATTTCTGCAGCGCGCTGCGAGCATCGCCGCCATCCGCTCACGGTTCGCGGGGGCGGCGGCCAGCGCGCAGTCGGCCGGATCGCCCTGCGCCCCGACGGTCTTTTTCACCAGCCCGAGCCAATAATTCACCTGATGCCCATCCGAAGCGGCTGCGTCGGGCGTGGCCTTCTCGGTCAGCAGCAGGCCGCGCGCGTCGGTCGCATAGCCGGCGCGCCGCCGCACGCCCGCCAGCGCAACCCAGAGCGCCGAGGAGAAGCTGTTGGGGAACAGGATCGCGAGGTCGAAGCGGCGCGAGCGAATCTCGCTGACGATGCGCCCCAGCGAAGCGATACTCCGCATCCCACCGCCGCGCCGATAGCGGATGACCTCGTCGACCCATTCACAGCCGTCGAAGAAACCGGCCAGTTGGTCTCTAATCAGGACGGCCAGGTGCGAATCCGGGAAATGGCGCCGAACCGCTTTGAGCGCCGGCAGGCTGATAACCAGGTCGCCCAGCCAGTTGACCTCCTTGACCAGCACCCGCGGCGGGCTGGTTGGGGCGGCCGGTGGCGGTGTCGACATGGTCATCGCAAGTAATCCATGTTAACACATGGCGTCACGCGCCGGGGCGATATGGTAAGGACGAATAGCGACACGACGGAGAGAAGAGGGCCCTATGAAGTTCTTCATGTTTCATCTGATGCCATGGCCGTACCTGCCCGAAGATTTCGATGACACCAGCAAGTATCCCTCGGCGTGGGTGACATTTTCGAACAGCCATTACGATCCGGAGAAGGGTCATCTCCTGTACAACCGCTATCTCGATGAACTCGAGTACGCCGAGCGGCTGGGTTTCGACGGGGTCTGCGTCAACGAGCATCATCAGAACGCCTACGGCACGATGCCCGCGCCCAACATCATCGCGGCGATGCTGGTGCGGCGCACCAGCCGCATCAAGATCGCGCTGGTGGGCAACGGGCTGCCGCTGCGCGATCATCCGCAGCGCGTCGCCGAGGAGGTCGCGATGCTCGACGTGATCAGCGGCGGCCGCATCATCTCGGGGTTCGTGCGCGGGATCGGCGACGAATACTACTCGATGGGGCTGAATCCGACCCATTCGCTGGAGCGCTTCCGCGAGGCCCATGATCTGATCATCAGGATGTGGACCGAGACCGGACCCTTCAACTTCGACGGCAAACATTACCGGCTGCGCTACGCGAACCTCTGGCCGCGCCCGCTTCAGAAGCCGCATCCGGAGATCTGGGTCCCCGGCTTCGGCAGCGTCGAGACGGTCGACTGGTGTACGCATCCCGACCGCAAGTACGCCTATCTGGCGACTTTCATGCCCGAGGATGTGCTCGCGAAGTCCTTCGACTTCTACCGCGAGAAAGCGCGCAACTACGGCTACGAGTCGTCGCCCTACAAGCTCGGCCATCTGGTGCCGATCTA
>JBGPMT010000188.1:0-6631 GCA_041487135.1 Binataceae bacterium (SeqCode)
AGATCGGAAAGCTCGGCCAGCACCTCGGCTTCCTCACTCACGATATTGACCGTGACGGGAGGTTCGACGGCGATGCGTGTGGTTCTGGCTCGCGCCAGCGGCCGGGCACCGTCGATCGCCTCACGGAACAGCGTCTCATCGTCCTTTTGAGGCGGCGCAGGAATTTCCGCAGCCGGGGGAGCCGTCGTCTTATGCGGCGCAACCGTTTCGGTCTTCTGCCGAACCAGCTTGGCGAGATCCTCGAACGGCGAGCGGAAGACCGGCTTCGATGATGGCTTCTTCTCGTGCCGGCCCCCAGATTTTCGCTTGCGTGCCATCCCTCCCCTCTATCTTATTCTAGCTCTTGACGATTGGACGCTCACACTCTTGCATCTAGCCGGGAGCGGTCCACAGGTCGGCGATGAAAGTTGCGAAGGGCGAAAGCGTTCCATCCGACGCCGATCGGATCCTGAACCGATGGTGGCGTGCGACGGTTCGATGCCGGCTTTGCAAAACGATCGCGCCCTGGCGGAAGTTTCCTTCCAGCAGCCACGGCACGCCCCGATTCGGCCTGATGATTCTCGGCGAGGCGCCCGGCCGCGTTTCGCTCGATAACGGGCGGGGCTTTTCCAATCCGCGCAACCTCACGATTCGCCGCGCCTTCGCCCGCGCGGTCGCGCCGAAGCATCTGGAACTCGAGGATCTCTTCTACCTCACCGATACCGTCAAGTGCTGGCCGGCCAGTCCGAGCGGCGCCAATCGCGCGCCGCGTGAGAGCGAGGTGCGCCGCTGCATCACTCGCCATCTCGGCCCCGAAATCGCGATGGTCCAGCCGCGGCTGATCCTCGCTTTTGGAGCGCGCGCGGCACGCGCCGCGCTTGGCTGCCCGGTCAGGCTCAGCTTGGATCATGGCAGGGCGCGTCGTAGTCTTGAGGGGGTACGCGTTATCCCGCTGATGCATCCGTCGACGGCGAATATCGCCGGGATGCGCCGCGCGGGAATCTCTTCGCTGGCCGATTATGAAAACCGCCTCGCGCGGTTGATACGCTCCGAACTCCAACGGCTGCTGCCAGGAGGTGGCTGATGCGACGCGGATTGCTTATCGGTGGATCGATCCTGGGCGTTATCATGCTGGTCATCGCCGCGGTGTTCGGCTACGCAGCGCTCAACCTCAACTCGATTATTCAGTCCAACCGCGAGCGCATCCTGGCCAAGGTCAGCGACGCGCTCGACCGTCCGGTCGCGGTTTCCGCGATCAAAGCGAGCCTCGGATGGGGCGTATCGCTCGATTTGAAAGGGCTGACGCTGGCGGACGATCCGGCGTTCTCGAACCAGCCGGTGGTCTCCGCGCAGGACGTCTACTGCCGCGTCGAGCTGATCCCGCTGCTGTCGAAGCAAATCAAGGTGGTCCGCCTCGATATCCAGAACCCGGAGATACGCGTGATCCGCAGCCGCTCGGGCGAGCTCAACGTCTCCACGATCGGAAAGAAGAGCGGCAACGCGCAGAGGGAAGCGCAGCGGCGGCCTCCCCAGGGCTCGCCGATGCAACCGGCACCGCCCGCGCAATCGAGCGCTAACGCGCTGGCGGAGTTCTCGGTCAACAGCTTCTCGATCAGCAACGGGACGATCCTATACCAGGACCCCGGATGGGGTCCGAAACCGGTTGCGATTCGGAAGCTCGACCTCGACGTCGAGAATTTCCGGATGGACGCGCCCTTCGATCTGAAGCTTGCGCTCGCGGCGGCGGGCGATCGGCAGAATCTCAAGGTTGCCGGCCAGGTCGGTCCGCTGATGCGCGAGGGTGGGATCGACATCCAGGCCATTCCGCTGGCCCTTGCGATTAACCTCGGGCCGATCAGGACCGCGGATTTGAAATCGGTAAGGCCGCTCGCCAAAGCGATACCCGAGAAGCTCTCGATCGAGGGACCGGTCTCGGCGACCGCCAAAATTTCCGGCACGGTCGACGCACCGGCGTTCGATTTCAAGGCTGATCTCGGCAGCAATCGCGTCGTCTATGCCGGAGCGCTCGACAAGGCGGCCGGCGTCGCGCTCGCCGTGGCCGCGGCCGGTTCGCGCAGCAATGGCAAGCTCGAGGTCAGGGATGCGAACCTGACGCTGGCCGATATTCATCTCAAAGCGACCAACCTGGTCATGGAAAGCGGCCGGTTCGGCGCCCGGCTCGACAGTAATCGCTTCGACCTGGGCGAACTGGGACAGACCATCGCCGCGTTGCAGAAGGAGAAGGTGTCGGGGCAGGCCGAGCTTCACGCCAACGTCGCGATGGTGCGGAGCAAGCCGAATGTCGACGGCACCCTGACCCTGGCCGACGTCGCGCTCTCGCCGGGTGGCAAGATGCCGGGGCTGTCGGGCGTGAACGGCGACCTCAAGATGAACGGCAACAGCGCGGAGATCGGACCGCTCAATTTCGTGCTGGGCACCGGCCATGCCCAGCTTGTCGCGCATGCCCGGTCGCTCCAGCCGCTCGAAGCGACCTACGATTTCAGTGCCGGGCAGATGAGGACGGCCGGCCTGGTTCCGTCGCGGCCGCCCGATGAGGTGCTGAACGATCTCAAGCTCGCGGGGACGGCAGCGGGCACGCCGAGCGAGCCGACGGTGACCGCCAATTTGACCTCGCCTTCCGGCAACGTCAACAACATCGCCTACCAGAACCTGAATCTGTCCGCACGATACGGGGGCAAGCGGGCGGATGTGAAATCGCTCACGCTCGGCGCCTTCGGCGGCACGATCGGCGCCACGGCGCAGGCCGAATTCGCCTCGACGCCGCGGTTCGACGTCACGGCGAACCTGAACAACGTGGATCTCCAGCAGGCACTTGTGTCACAGAAGTTGAAGGCCGCGGATATCATCCGCGGAATCCTGACCGGTAACGTCAAGGCCGCGGGCGCCGGCAGCAACTTCGATCAGATCAAGCCGACGCTCGCGGGCAACGGCAGGCTCGCCGTGCACAACGGCAAGCTCATCGGCGTCAACGTGGTCGCGACCGCATTGCGGAAGGTGGACAACGTGCCCGGGATCGGCGCACTGCTCCCGATGTCGGTGGTCGCGCGCCATCCGGAGCTGTTCAAAAATCCGAACACCGATATCGATCAGGCTGACCTGACCTTTGTGCTTGAGGGTCCGAGAATCACGACCCACGACCTGAAGGTGCGGGCGGTCGACTATTCGATGCTGGGCGACGGATGGTTCGACATGGACAAGCGCATCGACATGGCGGCGCATATCCTGCTGAGCCAGCAGTTCAGCAGCGAGTTGCGGGCCGACAAGAAGAATGTCGTCTATCTCCAGAATCAGAACGCGCAGGTGGAAATCCCGCTCCGGATTAGCGGGGAGCTGCCCAAGCCGCGCATCGTTCCTGACGTTGGCGACCTTGCCCAGCGCGCCGCCACACAGGCGGTGCAGCAAAAGGGCGAGCAATTTCTCGGCAAATTCCTCGGCAAGAAGGGCGGGCTCGGCGGTCTGCTGGGCGGCGGTTCGACTGGCGGCGGTTCAACCGGTGGCGCGCAACCGCAAGCGACCCCCGCCGCGCCCTCGAATCCGTTCGCGCCCTTCAAGAAATTATTTTGAAGACCGGCAGCGCGGTCTAGAGCCGCAGTGTGACGATAGTCGCGCCGGCGCCTCCCTGATGGGGATCGGCTTCGCGGAACGAGGCGGCGTAGGGCGAGTTGGCCAGGTATTCATGGATTGCCTTGCGCAAGGCGCCCGAGCCGATCCCGTGCACGATCCTGACCTCGGCACGATTCGTGAGATAGGCCTGATCGAGGAATTCCTCCAGTCGTCTGAGCGCGTCAGCGGTTCTCGCGCCGATCAGGTTGAGCTCGCCGGTCTCGTTTGAGGCGACTTCAACCGTCACCTTCGGCGCGCGCGCCGGCGCCGGAGCGGCCTTCGCGCGGCGCAAGCGCTCGGGCGCGACTTCGATTCTGAGCGCGCCGCGTCCGATTACGGCGCGGTTCTGATCGAGCTGGATCAGCTCGCCGCGGAGATCGCCGACCGCGACCTGCTCGCCAATCTGGAACGGGGCCTGCGGTGCACCCTCGCCCGGCTCGCGGAGCTCTGGGCCGAGGCGGGCAGCACGCTGCGCCGCCTCGGTCAGCACCGATTTGAGCGCCGCGCGGGGCTTCGTCTGTTGCCGGATCTCGCGGGCCAGGTCGACGCCCTGTCGGCGCAGGTCCGAAATCAAGGTTTGGGCTTCGCCGCGGAGCCGCTCTCCCTCGGCCTCGAACTTCTCTCTATCTCTCGCGAGCTCCCGTTCGCGCTCCGCCAGGCGCTCGCGTTCGATCCGGAGCGCATCGCGCTCCCCTTCGAGCTGACGCAGCACCCGATCGAGCTGGATAGTGGCCTCGCCGCGCGCCGCTTCGGCGGCGCGGATTATTTCGTCGGGCAGTCCCAGCCGGCGTGCGACCGCGAGCCCATAGCTCTCGCCGATGGTGTGGGGCTTCAAGCGGTAGAGCGGCGTCAGCCGTTCGAGATCGAAGTCGACCGCCGCCGCCTCGAAGCCGCCGCTCGAATAGGCATGCAGCTTGACGGCCGTGGAATGAGTCGCGATTCCGAGCAGGCACCGGCGCTGCTTGAAATAATTCATCAACCCGATCGCCAGCGCGGCGCCCTCGGCCGGATCGGTGCCGGCCCCCGGCTCGTCGAGGATCACAAGCGCCGGCTCGGCGAATGACTCGACGATCTCGCGCAGGTTCGCGATATGGGCGGCGAAGCTCGACAGGTTGCGCTCGATCGATTGCTCGTCACCGATGTCGACGAAGCACGAGCGAAAGGCCGGCAGGCGTGCGCGCTCGGCGGGGATCAGCAGGCCGGCCTGCGCCATCATCGCGAGCAGCCCGACGGTCTTGAGCGCGACCGTCTTGCCTCCGGTGTTGGGACCCGAGATGACGATGCCGTGTTGGTCGGCGCCGATCCGGATATCGATCGGCACGACCTCGCGCCCGCTGGCGACCAGCATCGGATGGCGCGCGGCGGTGAGCTCGAGCCCCGCTGCGCCGATTTCGGGCTCGGTACATGCAAAGCGTTCGGCGAAGATCGCGCCCGCGTTCAGGACGTCGAGCTGGACCATCGCGCCGAAGGTCATCCTGAGCTCGCGCGCATAGCCGCGCACCATCGCGGTCAGCGCCATCAGGATGCGCCGTTCTTCGGCCTCGGCCTCGCGCTCGAGCATCATGAGCCGGTTGTTGAGCTCGACCGCCCACAACGGCTCGACGAACAGCGTTTCGCCCGAGACTGAGCGATCCTGGACGATGCCCTCCATCTTCTCAGCGTAATTCAGCCTGAGCGGCAGGACGAAGCGGCGGTTGCGCACCGTGACGAGGTTGTCGGAGGCGAACTGCTCCATGCCGGGCGCGTTGATCGCACGGAACAGCCGCGCTTCGAGCTCGAGCCGCCCCTCGCGCAGGCGATTGCGCAGCCGGTAGAGCTCGGGGCTCGCGTCGTCGAGCAGACCGCCATCGTCGGCGAGCGCCGAGAGCATCGCGTCGGCAAGTTCCTTCGGCGCGACCAGCATCGCGGCGAGCGCGCCCAGATGGGGAAACGGCTCGACGCGCGAGCGCATGAAGCCCGCCAGATGGCGCGCCGCGACCACGAAATCGCGAACGCGGACCAGCGACGCGCCGTCGAGCACCGCGCCGCCGCGAGCGGCGGCCAGGATCAGGTCGCGCTGGTCGGTGAATTCGCTTATCGGGAGCGCGCCGGCGTGAGCCCGCAATGCGACCAGTTCGGCCGCGGCGCGCAGGCGATCGCGCACCTCGTCCGCGTCGCTCGAGGGCGCCATCTGCTCGACTGCCGTCCGCCCCGGCTCGGAGGCGGCGAAACCCCTGACGATCCCGAGTACCCGGTCGAACTCGAGCGCCCTTAAGTCCCGTTCACGCATTATCAGGCCGGCCGCCGGGGCTTCGCCCGGCATCTTCCAGACGGCTAGTATCTAGCCTAACTCAGGCCCCAACGGCGAGCAGCAACAGGTCGGTGATGGAACGCATTCAGACCCGTGTGAATCCGCAGAGCGAGGAGTTCCGCCGCAATCGCGAGCTGATGGAGTCGGCGGCGCAAAAATTGCGCGAGACCATCGCGCACGTCCGGCTGGGCGGACCCGAGCCTGCGCGCGCGCGTCATCTCAAACGCGGCAAACTGCTGGTGCGCGACCGGATTCGCGGGCTGCTTGATCGTGAAAGTCCTTTCCTCGAACTTTCAGTGCTGGCCGGATTCGGGATGTACGACGATGAGGCGCCCGCGGCGGGAATCGTCACCGGGATCGGACGCGTGCATGGGCGGGAAGTGATGGTGGTGGCGAACGACGCGACCGTCAAAGGCGGCACCTACTATCCGATGACGGTGAAGAAACATCTGCGCGCCCAGGAGATCGCGACCGAGAACCGGCTCGCGTGCGTCTATCTGGTCGATTCCGGGGGCGCCTTCCTGCCGCTCCAGGACCAGGTCTTCCCCGATCGCGATCATTTCGGACGAATCTTTTACAACCAGGCGCGGATGTCGGCGCTGGGAATCGCGCAGGTGGCGGTGGTGATGGGCTCGTGCACGGCGGGCGGGGCATACGTGCCGGCGATGTGCGATGAGAACGTGATCGTGAAAAACCAGGGCACGATTTTCCTGGCCGGCCCGCCGCTGGTCCGCGCCG
>JBGPMT010000189.1:0-6584 GCA_041487135.1 Binataceae bacterium (SeqCode)
ACGTTTTCGACCAGTTGATGGGCGCCGGCGATCACCAATCCTTCCGCCAGCTCGACGTTGGCGACCAGCTCGCCAAGAATCTCCTGGTAGCGCGGCAGCTCGGTGCGTCCGACCGCCTCGGCCACCAGCGCGGCCAGACCCGTCATGAAGCTCAGCTTCGCGGTGGCGCGGATAATCGAGTTGAGCCACAGATAGCCCGGCACCGCGACCCGAATCAGATTGTAGGTCTCGATATCGCGCGCGGCGAAGACCCGCTCCCACGGCACCAGCACGTTGTCGAACACCGCCAGCGCGTCGCCCTCGTCGTAGCGCGTGGTGAGCGGACGATCGTAGTCGGAGTAGCCGCGGTTGTAGGTCTCGCGGCAGACCAGCTTCAGTCCCTCGGCCGCGACCGGGATGGCGAAGACAATCGCGTAGTCTTCCTCGCCGGGCTTGCGGCTCGAGAACGGCGCGATCAGAATCTCGTCGGCCACCGGCGCGAGCGTCGCCAGCATCCGGGCTCCCGAAACGATCAAGCCCGCGCTGCTCTCGCCGACCATCCGCAGCGCCTCCTGCGCCTCGACGCCGCGCGTGCGGTCGACCTGCGGGTCGACCAGCGCATGGGTGAGGCAGAGATCGCGCTCGCGGCACAGCTCGTAGTAGGCGGCGACGTTGCGGCCAAAGGCCGGATTGTTGCGGCCGAGCAGAGATTTCGCGGCCGCCAAGTCCGTGACGAAGGCATTCACGAAGTCCGGCAGCCGGCCCATCATGCCGTTGACCGCATCGGCGCGAATCCGCTCGCCCCGCACCCGGCGCTCCATCTCGGGCCAGTCCCGCGCCATCAGCAGCGAGCAGGGGACGGCGCGGTCGCTGTCCGGCGGCCGCCAGGTAATCTCCGGACCAATCTGCGGATTGTGCTGCAGGTCGTAGAGATCGGCCAGTTCGCGAATCACGCCGGCGAAGCCCGGGAACTTCGTGACCTCGCGAATCAGCTCGCCGTTTGCATAGACGCGGCGGCCATCACTCAACCCCGCGACGAATTCCCTCCCGGTGCGCAAACCCATCAGCTCATTCCATCTCGGCGTAGGCTTCGATTTCAACCATGCAGCGCGGATCGGTCAGCGCGGTCACGCCAACCAGCGTCGAGGCCGGCAGCGCGTCAGCGAAGAATCCGACGTACTCCTGGCTGCCCTCGCGCAGGAAGGCCTGTATGTCGGTGGCGTAGGTTTTCACCCGCACGACGTCCCTGGGAGTCGCGCCGACCGCGGCCAGCGAGCGTCGAATATTCTCCATGATGGTGCGCACCTGGAGACGCATGTCGCCCTCGCCGATCATATTCTGGTCCTTATCGAACGACATGGTGCCGGCAACATGAATCGAGGTCCGGACATTGGTCGCCTTGACGACCTGCGCATATACCTTGCCCGCGTTGTGCGGCGCCTGACGGACATACACGTCCTTGGGCCAAACTCGCTCAATCGCCATCGCAACACTCTCCTTTCAAGCAATCATGTGGCGGTGGATTTCGCCGGCTCGCCAGCAGCCCGCGATTTCCGGAACTGCGCCTCGTAGTCGAGCACCATCCGCTGGAAACCCGGACGGGCCTCGATCCTGCGGTACCACGCGAGCATCGCGGAATGCTTCTCCATCGGGAATTTGATGAGCTCGAAGCGATGGATGTCGATGCTCCAGGCGAGGTCGGCGAGCGAGAAGGCGTCGCCGGCGAGCCACGGATGCGGCGCGAGGCGCTCATTGAGTTCGCCAAGCATCCGCTCGATCCAATCCGTCGCACGCTCCAGCCGGGCCTTGGAAAGCCCCTGCTCGGAGGTGAACTCGCGCATGAACTCGACCAGTTCGTCGTTCTTGACCAGCGTCTCGAACTTTTGCATCTGGGTCCGCACCGTCGCGGCCCGCTCCTTCAGGATCGTGTTGTGGGACAGGGTTTTCAGCCAAATCTGGGTTTCGTCCCAGAGTTTCAGCCAGCGATACATGCGCTCGAGCTCGGCCGGATCGGACGGACGCAGCGGAGGACTAGGGAAATGCCGGTCGAGGTAATCGATGATGTCACTCGACTCGGTAACCACGACTCCATCGTGAACCAGCACCGGTACGATCGCTTTCGGATTGATCGCGACGAACTCCGGCGTCAGATGCTCGTTGTGGAGCAGGTCCACCGGATGACTGGTCCATTGCAGTCCCTTCTCCTCCAGGCAGAGGCGGGCCTTCTGCGAGCAGTTCGACATCGAAAAGTGGTACAGATGAAGGCCCTTGAGGTTGCGCGCTTCAGCGCTGCTTGAATCAATTATCGGCATCTCAGTCACCGGCCACGGATTTTCGGCTATATTCCACCTATCAAGCTTTGCGATCCAGTGCGGCCGCGGTCGCCGGCGGGCGGCGGGAGAACCAGCGATGAAGACCGTGAATACGAAGGTCATCGGACATCTCGATTGTCCCGGCGGCGGCCAGGTATGGGTCGACGGCTCGACGCTCTATATCGGACACATGGCCGCGCCGCACGGCACCACGATCGTCGACGTCGCCGATCCGCGCCGGCCGCGCGTGCTGGCGCAGATCGAGATTCCGCCCGGATGGCATTCGCACAAGGTGCGGGTCGCCGGCGGAGTCATGATTGTGAATCACGAGCGGCTCGGAAAAGAGACGCCGGAGTTCGGCGGCGGGCTCGGAATCTACGACGTCTCCAAGCCGGCGCAGCCCAGACCGATCACGAAGTGGAAGACCGCCGGCACCGGTGTCCATCGCTTCTCGTTCGACGGCCGCTACGCCTACATCTCGCCGAGTGTCGAAGGCTACGTGGGAAGAATCGTGATGATCCTCGATCTCGCCGATCCGGCGCATCCCGCCGAAACCGCTCGCTGGTGGATCCCCGGTCAACATGCCGCGGGCGGCGAAGAATACCCGTGGCAGGACGGCCCCGAGCCCCTATGCCATCATCCGCTGCGCCTCGGCGATCGGCTCTACGTCAGCTACTGGCATCACGGCTTTTTCATCCTCGATATCGAGGATATGTCGCGCCCGCGGATGATCGCGCAGCTTAACACCGGCCAGAGTTTCCCTCATCCGACCCATACTTGTCTCCCGATTCCGCAAACGCTCAAGGGACGCCGCGTCATGGTGGTCGCCGATGAGGACGTGGCGAAGTTACGCCCGTCATCGCCCTCTTTCGCGTGGATTTACGACGTTACGCACGAAGCGACGCCGATCCCGATTGGGACCTTTCAGGCCCCCGGCGTCGATCCCGACGGCTCGCCGCAGCCTCAGATGACCGGATGTCATCAGCCGTCCGAGCGCGTCAGGGGATCGATCATCCCGTTTGCATGGTTTGCCAACGGGCTGCGCTTGGTCGATATTTCCGATCCGTTTGCGCCGCGCGAGGCCGGGTCGTATCAACCCGATCCGCCGCCCGGATGCGAGCGCGCCTCGTCCAACGACGTCACCAGCGACGACCGCGGGCTGCTCTTTCTGATCGATCGGCAGCGCGGCCTGGATATCCTCGAAAGCCCGTTGCTGTAATCAGGCCCTCGGCACTGCTTGACTCCGATTCCACAATAGAGGAGCATCGCGCAATTCTTTCAGCATCCGAGGAAACGAGGTAATGAACGGCAAACTCCGCCTTATGGCCAGGTTCGCGGCACTGACGCTTGTGATCGGACTGGGCTGGTATATGCCCGCCGTTGCACAGAACTCTCCCGGCGCGTCCGGCCAGAACCCGCCGTCGCAAACCAAACTCGATCTCGCGGCAGCCAAGGCGGAGCGCAAGGCGCTGATCGGCGAAAATATGCAGCTCACTGACAGCGAGGCCAAGAATTTCTGGCCGCTGTACGATCAGTTCGAGGCCAGGATGGACAAGGTCGACAAACGGCACGCCGCGGAGATCCGGGCCTACGCGAAAGCCTATCAGAACTTCACGGATGCGGATGCCAAGTCCAAGCTGGACGAAGTGATGGCGGTGTCGCAAGCGCGGCTCGACATCCAGAAGGAATACATTCCGAAGTTCCGCGCCACCCTGTCGCAAATCAAGACCACGCGTTTCTTCCAGATCGACAATAAGATCCACGCCCTCATCCAGTGCCAGATCGCACAGCTCGTACCCCTGGTCGGCACCGGAGGGCAGGCTGCCGTGCAGCAATAATCGCTGCCTCACTCGCGGCGGCCGGCGATCACCGCCGGCCGCTTCGTGTTCAATTTCCCTCAGCCGGCTCGGCAGTTCGACCGCGCACCGCAGCGTTCAGGGGCGGGGTGACTGAAGCAGGCGCGGTGCGAGGCGCCCGTGCGCCGCGAGCTCCCGCAGGATCGGAATCGCGTCGGCGGCAATCCGGGAAGCGATCACCACGTTGCAGGCTTCGACGATATGAACCTCATCGACGAAGCACGACGGCTGCCCGTTCAGAATCGTGGTGAGGTCGGTGATCCGTGGACCGCGATACCCGGGCGTGGCAACGATCGCGTGCAGGGCGCTATAGACGTCGCGAACGAATTGCTCCTTTCCAGGCACCTCTTTGGCCGACTCCCGGACCATGCGGGATTCGTAGGCGGAGCGTGGGTTCTTCATAGCCAATGAGGGTTGCCAGTAGAAGATGATCGGTATCCCCAGGCTGGCCCCGGTGGCATCGGCCAACCGCATATTCTTCAGGTAGTCCCCCGCGACCGCATCAGCCAGCCGCGCATCGGTCCGGCGCGCGGCCGGATTCGCGATTTGAAATGACTCTCCCGCCTTGCGATAGAACGAGCTCGCGTAGCGGCGCAGTATCGTCCGCAGCGCCACGCCGAGGGACGACTCGGTCAACATAGTCTCGGCCGCGGCCCGATAGAGCGCCCGCCGCCGGGACGGCAGCGAATGATTCAGGAGGTTGAATTCGCGCGCACGATGGTTCTCGCCCACCGGGATTCCCGCCGTCCCAGACCAATAAGCCGCGCCTACGTCATTGAAGCCATCGCAAAAGACCACCAGGTCCGGGCGTTGGTCGGCACGGAGAGCCAGAAGAAAACTGATCAACTCCTGGGTGCTGACGTAGCCGACCTGGCCGTAATTGATCACTTGGACGTTCGCGATATCGGCCCGCTCCAGGTCCTTGGCGAACAGCGAGGGGATCGTGTAGTCATCGCGCGCGCCGATCCCGAACATGGCTGAGCCGCCGAACATGAACACCCGGCGCACGCGCACATTGACGCCGGTGACGCGCGGCACGCCGCCACTCCAGGTCCGGCGCAGGCCGTCGGCATCGACATTGACGTATCGTCCGGCGAACGGCACGACCCGCCAGTAACAGTACGGATGCCAGCCGACGTCGAGGGCTACGGTTTCGTCGAGCAGCTCCGCGGCCCAGCTTGCTCCGGGATAGACCAGCTTGGGATCGGTAAAGGGCGCCTCGCGATGACCCGCGAGCCTAAGTCCCAGCCACGCGACCGCGTCGAAAATCAGGAGATAGATGATCAGAACGCCGACTATCCGCCACGCGCGATTGAGCCATCGCGGCAGCGCCGATGGCGACGAACCAGGTTGCGAATCTTCCCGAGACATGGCGCCAGACATCTTCTACCCGGATGATTGTGCGGTTGGCGAGTTCCCCTCGCCTCCCGATAAGCGCCCGGCCGGGCTCTTATAGCCGTTCACTGTGATGCAAACCAGACCGCGAGCGCTACGGTCCCATTGTTCTGGTGGCAATACGGCATCAGGTTTGGAAAAGTATCAGCCAAGCTGAGGTGCGATTTATGCGAGAAGATATCGTCGCAGGCGCCGTGTTTCCCGATTATGCGTTGCCCGATCAAACCGGCACGCCGCGCAAGCTCTCCGAGCTGCAGGGCTCCGATCCGATGATCGTGGTGCTGAGCCGCGGCGGCTTTTGCCCGAAGGATCGCCGCCAGGCCGAGGGACTGGTCCAGCTTTATCGCGAGATGGAGGTCGGTTACTGCCGGATGGTCACGATCAGCACCGACAATCTGCTGCAAACGATGGAGTACCGGTCGGGAGTCGGCGCGCACTGGCCGTTCCTCTCCGATCCCGAGGGCAAAGTGCGCGACGACCTCGACATCGCCGAGTACACCGACCCGATCCACAATCCGATCATCCCGCACACCATCGTGCTGGAGCCCGGCCTCGTGGTCTTCAAGGTCTACAACGGCTACTGGTACTTCGCGCGTCCGACGATCGAGGAGCTCCGCCACGATCTGCGCAGCGTGCTGCGCAAATGCCGTCCCGATTGGGACCTGAGCGAGCGCGAACTCAGAGCGGCCTGGGCGCGCGGCGAGAAAGATCGCTTCTATCCGTACGGTAAGAGTCGGGAGAAAGTCTCGATCGATCGGAAGTGACGGATCGATCGGTCTCGAGACTGGCGCCCGGCGACGGCGTTGAACGTCGCTGCCCAAGGAGGATTTTCCGAGGGCCGAGTGAGCGGGGTCTTCAGGGTTGCCTTGACCATCTATCTCAGCGGTGAGAAGAAACAACGGAGAAGTGAATCAGCCTGCCGCCGCCGGATGACCCGGGGAGGAGGCCGATCTAATCAACCATCGCAGATCACGATGCCTTCGCTCCGGGTCAGCCATCCTGCTCCTGGTTGGCATCGTCGCGCTGCTCCTGTGAGGCAGCA
>JBGPMT010000190.1:0-6531 GCA_041487135.1 Binataceae bacterium (SeqCode)
AGATTTCCGAGTTCGGAGGGCTGTGGCATCGGATTCCGATTTTCGCCGCGATCTTCATGTTCGTGATGCTCTCCTCGATCGGTCTGCCCGGGCTCAACGGCTTCGTCGGCGAATTCCTGATCCTGCTCGGCGCCTACCTGAAGCTCAGGCTGGCCGTGGTCTTCGCCGTGTTCGGCATAATCCTGGGCGCGCTCTATATGCTCTATGCGTACGAGCGCGTGATGTTCGGCCCGATCACCAAGGCCGTGAACGAAACTCTCGCCGACCTCAACTGGCGCGAGCTCGGCGTGATGATCCCGCTCGTCGCGCTGATGCTCTTCATGGGATTCTATCCGCGCCCGCTGCTGACCCGCATGGAGCCCTCGGTAAACGCGATGCTGAACCGGGTGAAGATGGCCCAGGCCCGGCTCGAAACCGCGCCCCGGCCCGCGGCGCTCGCGGCGCTTGCTCCGGCGGCCCGGGCCAGCCACCGATGAGGCCTTTCAATCTCGCCGCGATCGATTTCGCCTGGCTGCCGCTCTGCCCGCTGGCGGTCGTGGCGCTGGCCGCGATTATCGTGCTGCTGGTCGGTGTGCGGATGCGCGACGATGAGAGCGAGGGGCTGGGGGCGCTCACGCTCGCGCTGCTCGCGATCGCGTTCATCTTCGCGCTAGGGCTTTTCGGCCGCAGCGGCATCTCGTTTGCCGGCGCGATCTCGCTCGACAACTTCGCCGCCTTCTTCGAACTCGTGATCCTGGCGAGCGCGGCGATCGTGGTCCTGATGTCGATCGAGTACGTGTCCGCGCTGGGTCTGCCGGCGGCCGAGTATTACTCGCTGATTCTGTTCGCGACCCTCGGCATGATGCTGATGGCGACTGGCGGCGACCTGATCGTGATCTTCATCGGCCTCGAAGTGATGTCGATCAGCGTCTATGTGCTGGCCGGCTTTCTGCGCCGCAATCTCAAGTCGAACGAGGCCGCGCTCAAATACTTCCTGATGGGCGCCTTCTCGACGGCTTTCCTGCTCTATGGAATCGCGCTGGTCTATGGCGCGACCGGCACCATCAAGCTCGGACCGATTCGCGCCGCCTTGTCAGGCGCAATGGCGACCAATCCGCTGCTGCTGAGCGGACTCGGCCTGATGCTGGCCGGGTTCGGCTTCAAGGTCGCCGCCGTGCCGTTCCATATGTGGACCCCCGACGCCTACGAGGGCGCGCCCACCCCGGTGACCGCCTTCATGGCGGTCGGCGTCAAGCTCGGCGCGTTCGCCGGCTTCATGCGGATCTTCATGATCCATCTCGGGCCGGTCAGCGTCCACTGGAGCTGGGTGCTGTGGGTGCTCGCGGCGCTTACGATGACGGTCGGAAACCTGGCCGCGCTGGTGCAGGCCAATATCAAGCGGATGCTCGCGTACTCGGCGATCGCGCATGCGGGCTATGTCCTGGTCGGGATGGCGGCCGCGGGATCGCAGGCCGGTGGCGCGATTATCTACTATCTGCTCGGCTACGCCTTTACCAATCTGGGCGCGTTCGCGGTCGTGATCGCGCTTGAGCGGCGAGGTGTCGAAGGCGGCCTGATCGCCGACTATCGCGGACTCGCCGCGCGCCATCCGGCCCTGGCCGCCGCCATGGCGCTGTTCCTGCTCTCGCTCACCGGGGTCCCGCCGCTGTCAGGCTTTGTGGGGAAATTTTATATTTTTTCGGCGGCGCTCAACGCCGGGCTGGTAGGGCTGGTGATTATCGCGGTGCTCAACAGCGTGATCTCGGCCTACTACTACATCTCGGTGATCGTCGCGATGTACATGCAGGAGGGCGGCGCGGAATTCGGCCCGCTCGACTCGCGGCCGGCGCTGATCGCGGCGCTAAGCGTGGCGGCGATTGCGACCGTGCTGATTGGAATCTACCCGGAACCGTACCTGACCGGCGCGCTCCACGCCTTCAACTCCGCCTTCGGCGCCGCGATCCCCAGGACCGCGCTGATGCTGCCGTGATCGGCGTTTGGGACCGATGCGTTCCCGAGGAACGCGGCGCTCGATCGCTTCAGCGGCGGCGCCCTTTGCTGCGTGGTTTGGTCCGCGACGGGGCCTTGGCGCGAACCAGGCGGGGTCGCGGTCGCGCTTTGGAAAGCGCACGCGAAGGCGTCGCAGATCTGGAGCTCGCGCGGGTTTCAGGTTGAATCTGAAGGCTGGGCGAATCAGCGACAAACGCGTCCGCGTCGATTTCAATCAGGGCGTCGGGGCGCGCCAACGCACCGATCTCCAGCAAGGTTGAGGCCGGCGGATGTTCGCCGAAGGCTTCACGATGAGCCCGCGCGATACTCGGCAGATCCGAGATATCGGTGACATAGACGCGCGTGCGCACCACGTCGGCGAGCGACGCGCCCATCTGCCCGAGCGTGCTGGCGATATTGCCGAGCGCGGTTCGGGCCTGCGTGTACATCTGACTGATTCCGGCGATCGTTCCGCTCTCGTCGGTCGCAGTGCATCCGGAAACCAGGATCCAATTGCCCGCGCGCACCGCGCGCGAAAAACCGAACGAACTCTCGGAGGCAAGACCGATGCGGAAGCGGGTCACCTGGGTGTGTCGTGGATCGTCAGCCATCGGAATTTCACCGATCGTTGGAGGTTTCCCAGAGTTCGCGATCGATCGAGCGCATCGGCGGCTCGGTCGATCGTGGCGCCGGCATCAGCCAGCGCATCACTTCGCGTATCCGCCCGACGATCGCGCCGGGCCGCCCATCTGCCATGCGCTGCATATCGAGTTCCGGTTCCACCACACGCGCCGAGTTATCACCAGCAGAAAAACGCGCAAAACGCGAGAAAAGCAACCGTTCCATCGCCACCGCCTCTCCTCCCCGGACTGACAGAATTCAACGATTGTAGCGGGAATCGGTGAATTATCAAAATTCGCGGCGTGATTTGGCACGCGCGTGTTGCTGATGCTTGAAGCGAGGCGCCATTCTAACATAGCTTTAGTGAGGCCTTTGGTCGGCGAGCCCCACAACAACTAGGAGGAAGTGAAGTCCATGCGCAAGTTCCTGATCCTTGGTCTCTTGTCGTCCGTCTTCGCGTTTGCGGCTTGTCAGGGTGGCGGCGGTGGTGGCGGCGAAAACCCGGCTCCTGCGGCGTCGGCTGAAGCGAGTCCGGCGGCTGGTGGCGGCGGCGAAATGGCCTCGCCGGAGGCGAGCCCGGCGGGTGAGGCCAGTCCAGCGGCCAGCCCGGCTACGCCGTAGCAGGCCGCTCCTGCACTAGCGATCTCTGGGCAAGGGGGCTGCGGGCGCGCCCGCAGCCCCCTATCGTACTCGGCGGGAAATCGCCGCACGGATGGCTGCCCCCTCATGGGGCAAACCCATCCCTGCGGTGGCGTGCTGCGATGTTCGGGTGGCCCGCGAGGGATAGGCCCGGTCAGTCCGAGCTTCGCCCGGACGGCGGAGTCCAGCCCGAAGGCTCCGATGGGAACAGGGGGCCCTGGCGCTCGGGCTCGTCAGCCGCGGGCACTGCCGGGGCGCCGCCCGACGGGGTGGCGGCCTGTCTTGCCTCCAGCTCCTTGGAGAGCAGCTCGATTTCCGCGTTCTTGCGCGCCAGCTCCTGGTCTTTGCGCTTGAGCTGAGCATTGAGCGCCTTGACCTGCGACTGCGCGTCGCGCCAGGCACGCTCATGGCTCTTGACCTTGTCGAAGGTGGCCTTCAGTTCGCCCGCTAATTTACGGCCCTCGGCGCGGAGTTTGGTAACCTGTTGATTGACGGCCTGGCGCGCCTTCCTGGCCGCGGCCATCACCTTGACGTCCACCTGCCGGCGCCGGGCCTCCTGAAGGAGCCGATTTTTCAATCCTTTAACCGTGACCTTGAGCTGGTTCAGCTGCTTCGACGCCACCTTCGCCACCTTCGCGCCCCGGCTGAGCGCGCGTCGCGCCCGAGTGGTATTTGTTCTTGCTGCCATGGTCTCTCCTGCTTGCGCTGCGACCTTGACGATGAGCTAAACTCCATCGCCGTGAATAAATCAACCACCGGTCAAAGCAATCCGGAGCAGGTTCAAACCGATCGCGATTCGTCCGGCCGCTCCATCCCGAAGGCTGTACGGAGCCTGCGGCCGGGGCTCTCGCTGCATGACGCGGCGGCGATCGTTGCCGGCGACATGATTGGCTCGGGCATCTTCATCGTCTCCGCCGACATCGTCCGTCACGTCGGCTCGCCGGCGGCGCTACTCGGGGTCTGGATCGTCAGCGGCCTGATGACCATCGCCGGCGCTCTGGCGTACGGCGAGCTTGCGGCCATGATGCCTGAGGCCGGCGGCCAGTACGTTTATATGCGCGAGGCGTATGGCCGGCTGTGGGCGTTTCTTTACGGATGGACGCTGCTGCTGGTGATTCAGACCGGCACCATCGCCGCGGTCGCAGTCGCCTTCGCGCGTTTCGGCGGCGTGATCTGGCCGGCGCTCGGATCGAAGCTGTGGATCGGAATCGGCGGAGCCGGTCTCTCGGGCGAGCGGCTCGGTGCGATCGGTGTCATCGCGCTCCTGACCGCGGCCAATCTGCGCGGGCTCAACCTGGGCCGGATGGTCCAGAACTCCTTCACCGTCGCCAAGCTGCTCTCGCTGATCCTGATCGTCGTGCTGGGCTGTATCATCGCGCCCAACGCCGCCGCCCGGATCGCCAATTTCGGTTCTCCGGCAGCGTTTTTCGGCGCGGAGCGATGGTCGCTCGGTTTCGCTGCGGCCTTCGGGGCCGCGATGGTCGGCGGTTTGTTCTCGGCCGACGCGTGGGCGACCGTGACCTTCACCGCCTCCGAGGTGCGCAACCCGCGCCGCGACGTGCCGCTGTCGCTCGCCATCGGCACCGGCGCCGTGATCCTGCTCTACTGCCTGACCAACGTGGCTTACCTTTTCGAATTACCCGCACCCGCAATCGCCGCTGCGCCAGGCGATCGGGTCGCGGCCGCGGCGATGCAGATGGTCTGGGGTCATGCCGGGGCGACGCTGACCGCGGTGCTGGTGATGGTCTCGACCTTCGGATGCGCCAACGGCTTGATCCTGACCGGCGCGCGCGTGGTGTATGCGATGGCGCGCGACGGCGTGCTGCTCCCGGCGGCCGGGCGACTCAACCGGGCGAGCGTGCCCGGCGTCGCGCTGGTGATGCAGGGAGTATGGGCGGCTATCCTGGCGCTCTCGGGCACTTACTCGGAGCTGCTCGATTACGTGATCTTCGCGCAGCTCGCCTTCTACGTGCTGACGGTCGGCGCGGTCTTTATCCTGCGCCAGACCCGGCCCGAGGTCCCGCGTCCGTATCGCGCGTGGGGCTACCCGTATCTGCCGGCCGCCTACATCGTGGCGGCGGTCGCACTGATGGTTGATCTGCTGATCGTCAAGCCCAGCTATACCTGGCCCGGACTTCTGATCGCGCTCTCGGGCGTGCCGATCTACGCATGGACGATGCGCCGGCGCGCCGTAGCACCCGCGCCACCGGCTTGATCGGCCTACCCCTTATGACTCGATCGCTGCCTTGTTGACATCCTTGAGGTCGGATGCGGAACCGCCCTTCTTTTGTTAAGTCTCTCATTCGACTTAATTGAGGGGGTCTACCTTGCCACTGGGCGAGTCTCAACTACGCGAGATGGTCGCGAACCTGGTCAAGCGGCCAGGGCACGAATCGGTAAGAGCCGACCTTTATCGCTTGCTAGTCGATCACTTGGGTGCCTCGCCAACAGATGTCGACTTTGAGCGTCCGCTCCCTGAAGTCCGCGGCCGACTGGACGCGATTCTCGGCCGGACCGTCTTCGAGTTCAAATCTGACCTGAGAAGGGAGAGCATCGAGGCAGAGCGCCAATTGGCTGACTATCTGACTGATCGTGAGAGGGCAACGGGTCAAAGCCACTTTGGGATCGCGACCGATGGCGTCGACTTCATTCCGTATGAGATCCGACGCGGAAAGCTCCTGAAGCGGAAAGCCTTCAAGCTAAAGAGGGGCGACATTCACGGCTTGCCTCTGTGGCTAAGTCCCTTCCTTGCGGCCCGGCCAGACCTGCTTCCCGATCCTCAGACTATCCGCACCGAGCTCGGTCGCGAAAGCACCGTCTACGAGGTGGCCGAGGAGCGCCTCGACGAATGCTGGGCTCAGGTTAGTACCAACCCGGAGGTCGCTCTAAAACGCAAACTGTGGGGCGATCGGCTTCAGATCGTCTACGGCTCGAACGTGGGCGACGATGCACTGTTTTTTCAACACACCTATCTGACCATCGTCGCGAAGACGATGGCGACGTTGGTGCTGGGCGCTGAGGTGCCGACGGCGGCCGACTTGCTAGCGGGTAAGCCTTTCCATGAGGCCGGAATCGACGGGGTCGTCGAGTCGGACTTCTTTGACTGGATCCTACTGGCGGACGGCTCAGATGAGCTCGTGCATCAGATTGCTGCGCAGGTGGCGCGCTTTCGCCTCTCCGACATAAGGCACGACGTCCTGAAGGCCCTCTATGAGTCCCTGATCGATCCGGAACAACGTCACTTCCTGGGCGAATACTCCACCCCGGATTGGCTGGCGCAGTGGATGTGCGAGCGGGTGATTG
>JBGPMT010000191.1:0-6522 GCA_041487135.1 Binataceae bacterium (SeqCode)
AAATGGACCTCGTCAAAGACGATGTCGGGCGGGCGCCCCAGCTTCCAGAAACGCACGCAGGCGGCGCCGGCGAGCAATATCAGCAGAATCACCGTATCGGTCCGGATCCACGGCAGCGGCGGTTGCGCCGGTTCCGCCGTATCGGCCGGCGCGGGTCCCGGCCTCCCAGCGACCGGGCGCCAGCGCGCGAGCAGCGATTCCAGTCCATGCGGCCACCGCACCGCGCCCGTCCCCCGCTTGGGCGGGCCCGCGTGGTAACGCACCGCGAGCGCAAAGACCGCCAGGTTCGCCGCCGATGCGAGCATCGCGAGCCGGTCGCGCCCGTCGAGGAAGACGACGGTTTCGAGCGCATGCTTGACGTAGACGAGATTGAACAGGCAGGTGAGCGTCAGGACTCCAAACAGCACGAGCATCGGTGGTTCGTCGATCGCGAGCGGCACCAAAAAGGCCAGCGCGGGATAGAGATAGCGCTCGTGCATCCGGGGCGCGAGCATGAAAAATCCAAAAATGGTCAGGAACGACGCATAGAACAGCGTGCGGCGAGTCGGCCGCTTCCACAGCACCCAGGCCACGAACAGATAGAGCGGAACCAGCAAGCTCATGCCGATAGCGAAGGCCGGAATCCCCAGCACCGGGGTCGAATCGGAGCGGCGAAGCCCCGCCGCCAGCGCCATGAAGTTGAAAGCGTTGACCGAGGTTTCGTGGTAGTAGGCGGCGGTCGCCGCGTAGAGCGAGAAAATCCAGCTCCAGGCATGATTGATCTGGAACGGCGCAACCCCGACCATCGCGACCGCAATGAACGCGAGCGCCGGACGCCACCATCCGCGCCAATCGCTCTTGAGCAACGTCCACAGGCCGAGCACCGGGAAGAGCGCGAGCGCCTGCGGCTTGACCAGCACCGCGATCGCGGCGAGTCCCCACCCCAGCTCGTACTCCTCCCGAAGGAGCATCAGCACGCAGAGCAGCATCAGCAGCGTCAGCACCGAATCGCTTTGTCCCCAGACCACGCTGTCGAAGAGCATCGCCGGATTGAGCGCGACCAGCAGCATCCCAAGGTAGGCGCCGGCTTTGTAACCCGCGGCGCGCAGGTAGATGAAGATCGTTGCGGCCAGCAGCAGGTCGGCGATCAACGCCGGGCTTTCGACGATCACGCGCGCGGAGGTGCCCGCCGCGCCCACCAGTTTGACGATCAGACCCGCGGCCCACAGCGCGTAGAGATAGCCCGGCGGATAATCGATAAAGAAACCGCTTTGGTAGGTCAGCGCGGGACCGCCGGTCGCGATCCGGTCGGACCAAGCCTGGTAACTGCCCACGTCGGGACCGAAACCGGGAAACAGCGGCAGCATGGCGGTCTTCGCGATCCAAATCGCGAGCAGAATCAGCAGCGCGCTGCCCAGCCCCGCTTCGGGATCATTCAGAAGCGGCTCCGCGCACAGCCGGATTGCATAAAGAATCAGGCCGAGCAGGACGAGACCCGAAAACAGGCCGGCCAGCTTGCCGTTGGCGATCGCGCCGCCCGCCGATGGATCAGCGGCGCCCGTCGTACAGATGAACATCGCCGCCAGCGCGAGCACCAGGGGTGCTCGGCGCGAGGTCTTGCCAGGCCGGGAGTCTAGTGCCGATACCATCAAACCTTCCCGCGACGGCTTGCCGCCGCCCGATGAGGGCTAAACATAGCCGAGGCGGCCCGGTCGATGAACAGGGGATGCGGCGATGGCGGCAGGCGGCGTTGGTGTTTATCATCATCGATTATCCCGCGAGTCCGCCCGAGGAACCGAATGAAGCTGGTCCATGCGATCTGCGAACCCAGCGGTCCCGGACCGCATCCGACGATAATCGCCTTCCACGGATGGGGCGCCAACGCACTCGACCTGCTCGGCGTCGCGCCACATCTCGCCGGCGGAACCTTCCTCACGCTTTGTCCGCAGGGTGCGCTGACGGTTCCGCTCGGGCCGACGAACGGCTACGGATGGTTCCCGCTGCGGCCGGGATCGCCGCCCGACGAGGCCGCGCTTGCCTCCGCGGTGGCCGAGGCGGGCGGGTTCGTCGACGAGGCGAGCGCACGCTATCCGATCGATCCGCGCAAGCTCGTGGTGCTCGGCTTCAGCCAGGGCGGGATCATCGCTCTGGGCGTCGCACTTTCCAGACCCGGAAAATTTGCGGCCGCGGTGGGAGTCTCGACCTGGTTTCCGGAGGGCCTCAAGCAACTGGTATCGGCTGACGCGGATCTGACGCGACTACCGGTACTGATACAGCATGGACGAAGCGACAGTCTGATCGAGATCGGGCGCGCCCGCGATTCGGTCGAACGACTGCGCGCGATGCGCGTCGACCTGCGCTATCGCGAATATGACTGCGGCCACGAGATAACCGCGCAGGGGCTTCGCGACATTTCGGAGTTTCTGACCGAAAAGGTGCTGAGCCCGGTCGTCACCGGATAGACCACGCCGGCCGAAAGCGATCTCGTCCGTGGCGGCATCGCCGGCGTGCTAGGATTTGGCGCATGAGCCCGAACAGCGCTGATTCGATTGCCGCCCGGTTCGTGCGCCTGGTCGAGACCGTCGGCGAACTGCGCGAGCGATGTCCCTGGGATCGGGAGCAGACGCTTGAGAACCTCGCGCGCGGCCTGGTCGAGGAGTCGTACGAAACGCTCTCGGCGGTCGAGGACGAAGATGCCCCCGCGCTCCAGGGCGAGTTCGGCGACGTGATCGTGCAGGTGCTGTTCGGGGCGGTGATCGCCGCCGAACAGCGATGGTTCACCCTCGAAGAGCTTCTCTCGGCGGCGCGCGCCAAGCTGATTCGGCGCCATCCGCATGTCTACGGCGACGCGACCGCGAAGAACCCCGAGCAGGCGCTCGCGAGCTGGGAACGGGTCAAGCGCGAAGAGCGTGAGCAGGCCGGCCATGCTTCCGCGCTCGACGGTATCGCGCGGACGATTCCGGCACTGATACGCGCCGAGAAGCTGGGCGTGCGATCGCGCGACGCCGGCCTGGACTGGCGAAATATCCACCAGGTGATCGCGAAGATTCGCGAGGAACTGGAGGAAGTCGAGGCGGCCGTCGCCGCCGGGGATAGCGCCGCGGCCGGACGCGAGTTGGGTGACGCGATGCTGGCGCTCGCCAATGCGCCGCGCTTCATCGGCCACGACGCCGAGGCGACGCTGCGGGCCGCCTGCGACAAGTTCGAGCGGCGATTCAGACACGTCGAGCGGTCCGCCCGCGAGCGCAAGCTCGAACTCACCGACCTCGACGACGCGCAACTCGACGCGCTCTGGGCCGAGGCGAAGAGCGCGCTCGACAAGGCGCGCTAACCCTTATTCGATTCGTCGGGCCTGCCGGGCGAACTCGCGCGTGGCGACGGCATGATCAGCGTCGCCGTGATGACCGCCAGCAGTTTCGCGTCCTCGTCGCGCACCTCGGTCTGCACCACCATCGTGGTCCTCCCGCGATGGAGCGGCTTGGCCTCGGCGGTAATCCTGCCGCGATTTGTATTCCGAATCAGATTGGCCGAGAGCTGCACGGTGAGCGGGAATTTCGCCGCATCCCAGCCGCCCTCGCCCATCGCGTGAACCGCCGAAAGCGCGGTGCAGGCCTCGTCGGCCAGCGCGATTATCGCCCCCGCATGGAAGATTCCCGTCATCTGCGCCAGCGCGGGTTTGAAAGCGAGCTCCAGGACCGCACGTTCAGCCGTGACCTCGCGAAAAACCGTACCGTGATCGGCGATCATCGATCCGGCGCTCCTGCGCTTGAACTCCTCGGGCCAATCGTTCGGATGCATAAGAGCTCCAATTCTTCCCAGGTAATTTGCACTGTTTGCCGGGAACTTGAGGTGTTCGGCCGGAGACGGCGGGTTGACCTGCGGCCGCCGGGCTGTTAGCTAGGAACGGTTATGCCACATATCCCGGTTCATCCTTCGGCCGAGAAGCGCCAGCGTCAGAGTCTCAAGCGTTACGCTCGCAACCACGCGATCAAGGCGCGCGCGCATACCGCCGTCAAGCGGGCGCTCGAAGCGATTGGCGCAACCGACCGCGCCGCCGCCGAGCAGGCGCTGCGCGAAGCCGCCAAGGTGCTGAGCAAAGCGGCGAGCAAGGGCACAATTCATCGCAACACGGTCTCCCGGCGAATCGCCCGGATGTCCGTCCGGCTGCATAAAACGCATGCCGCCAAAAGTTCGTCCTGACCAGCGTTCCTGATCGATTCACTGCGGCGCCGGCTCGGCCGCGAGATCGATCAGGAGTCTGGCGAGCGCCTCCCGCGTCTCGCTCGTAAGCCCGGCCTTGATCGAAGCGTCGAGGTCGCAGGCGGCCTGGTAAGCGCGCCTCAGGCGATCGGGGCCGAAGCGCCGCGCGCCGTCGACCGCCCGCGCCGCCATCTGGCTTCCCGGCGCCATACCGAGCGCGGCCGCCAGCCCGCTCACGCTCTTGCCCGAGCGGAGCAGCGCGGTCGCGAGCATCATCCGGCGCAGTGTCGGCACGATCTCGACGCCCAGGATTTCCAGCGCGTCACGTCCCACGGCCATCGCCCGCTCCAGCATCCCAAGCGCCGCCAGCAGGTCGGCGCGTCCAATCGCCTCTGAAATCGCGAACAGTTCCGGAGCCCGGCCGCTCGCGCCGGTCGCGAAATCGCCGGGCTTCAGAAGCGCGCCCGCCTGATGGCCGAGCGCCGCCTTCGCGATTGCATTGGCGATTCCGCCGAGGTCGCCGCTGAAGCTGCCGGCCAGCAGGTCGGCCGCCTCGGGCGCGAGCCGACAGTTGAGCAGGCGCGCAAACAGGGTCGCATATTGGCCGAGCTGATCGTCGAACGGCCGCATGCAGGTGACCACCAGGCCGCTCTGTTCGACGGCCCGCCTGAGCTTGGCCGGCGCGTTGTCGCGTTCGTAGATTATCGCGAGCCGGCTATCCGCGCCGCGCAAGCCGCCGATCGCATCCACCAGCGATGCCTCGACGCCGGCGGACTTGCCGCGCCCCGCGGCCGGCCGGGCCTCAGCGTCGTCCGGCGCCTCACGCACGCTCTTCAACACCCGGCATGCGATCAGCCGTCGCGGCGCAAACAGGTCCGGGGCGCGAAGCTCGTGCAGCATCGCGGCCAGATCTTCTTCATCTGAAACCTGGAACGAACGATACTTGAAGCCCTGCACGCGCAACTCGCGAGCCACCCGATCGAGCACGTATTCGCGCAGGAACTGATTCGGCCCCGTGATCAGGACCGCCGCCGGAATCTCGCGCGGCCGCGCGAGGCTGCGCAGGAACGCGATCGCAGGCTCAACCGCCATCGAATCGCCCGCCCCTCCCGATGGTCGTCAAGCCGGTGACCGGGAAAACTAAAAGCCCTGGACCATCGAGGAATACATCGCGCGCGCGACACGGCGCGTCATCTGTTCCTGCGAGCGATATTGCTGGGTCTGGGCGACCTGGATGTCGGTCATCGCGCTGATGTCCCGGCTCCGCAGGTTGCCCTGCAGGAACGCAGGCGAAGTCGGGATGACCGCCTGCGCGACGGTGGAATACTGGGCGGTGTCCGTCAGGTGACCCGTCGACCAGAGGATCCGGTTGCCCTTGTTATCGCGCAGCACGGCGTCGACGGCAAAGGTTTCAGTGTATTGGGTCGGCTCGGCGACCGAGTTGAAGGTGGTGGGCACCGAGTTGTCCAGGGTCACGTCGCCCGAGAGCGTCAGATCGGCGGCGGCCGGATTATCCACCAGCACCAGCCGCTTGTGATTTGAAATCTCCTGCTTGACGTCGAGCAGGAGCTGCTCGTTGATCCCATTGATGCGCGTGTGATTGTCGAACTGGGAGACGTAGATCGTGGTCGCGCTCGGGGGCAGCGCCGAGCTGTCCGAGGCCGCGAAATGATAGCCGCATCCGGCCAACCCGATGGCGGCCGCCGCCAGCAGCCCGACCGCCTCACTCAGTCTTGTCCGCACCGTTCTCCTCGCCTTTGTGCTTGAGCTGCAAGCGCTCGGCGAGCTGGTCGAGCACGCCGTTGACGAACCGTCCCGAATCCTTGTCGCCATAACGCTTGGCCAGTTCGATGGCCTCATCGATCGTAACCCGAACCGGGACGTCGTCAAGCCGGAGCAGCTCGTAGAGCGCCAGGCGCAGAATATTATGATCGACGCGCGACAGCCGCTTCACCGACCAGTGCTCCAGCGCGGCGGCCAACTCGCGATCGAGCGCCTCCTGTTCGCCGCGCACCCCTTCGACCAGCTGGGTCGCGAATTTGCGGGCGCGATCGTCGGCCGGGAAGCTCTCGTAAAACAGCACCAGGTCGTCGCGCGTGGCTCCGCCGCGGATATCGATCTGATAGAGCGCCTTAAGCGCCAGCTCACGGCCGTGATGTCTCAATCCCATGGCAAACGTCGCCGCCCGAACCTGCGACTGCCGGCCATGCCGGGCCGTCGCGGTCTTCGCATCGCTACTGATGATCGAGGTTCGAGAACAGGTGTCCGAGTTTTTCCTTCTTGGTCCGCAGATAATCGATGATGCCGACGTGCGGCGTAACTTCGAGCGGGACACGCGTCACC
>JBGPMT010000192.1:0-6496 GCA_041487135.1 Binataceae bacterium (SeqCode)
AGCAGCGTGACCGTTGCCGAGATAACCGCTCACTGCCGAACGAACATGTGGGTAATAGAGAAATTTCTCGAGGGAAAGTTCGAAGTCGAGGATCGCACGATTTGGTGGAAGCCTCACGAGCACTGACAATTGACGCATGATCGGTCTAAACCGAAGCCGATTGAGGAGCGGCACTGAATCTCCGGCTGAAGCCGCTGACGCTGGTGATCGTCTTCCGTTTGTGTGAGGCCCGCCGCACGGCCAACCCGCGCCTTAATAGCGCCGCCTCGAAATCAGGAAATTCCGACAGCGAGCCGCCTCCGTCCGCCCATTTGCGCTTCAATTCGGCCAGCGCGCGCTTCCTATCCATAAGGTTTTCCCGCAGGACTCCAAGCTCTTTTGCCGCGATTAGAACGAGGTCAGACGGCAAAGGATCGGCCTTGGGCCAGATCCCACGCATTTCCCTCAGGAAGATACCGACCGTGACCTCGCCGATGCCATTGCCCAGTTTTCGGAGTCGCTGTTCGAGGTCCTGAGGGCTGTGTGATCGCGCATGAACCAGGTTCAGGTCACTCCCATATTGCTGCTTGAGCGCGCGGCATACATCCAGGAGCTTGGTAGCGGTTTTGAAGTCGTACCGTGCATATCCGCCGCGATCGAGCACCGCGACCAGGCCGTCCCATCCGCAGCGCAAGATTCGGTCTGGGCTGAGAAGCCGTTGCTTGGCGAATTCCCGATAAGTTCTCGTCGCGATCACTCCGGAGATCCGGGCACCAAACAGCATTGCGGCCAGCCACCACTTGAAGACTTCCGCCGGTTTTGCCGCGGTGAGGTCAATACCTAATTCGGTGGAAAACCTACTCCCCACCGAATCGACAAAGTCAGCAAGCGAACCGCGGTCGCGGCGCGACCGCGCCGCCGGTTGCGAAGATGCTATCGACATCTGCGGGTCTGCCCTGGGACGTATTGACCTTTCGAGCCTGTCAACTCACGATAGCTTGGCGGCTCCTTCCATGCGGCCGCGCAGATAGCCGATCGCTTCTCGAAGCGTGGTCAGCTTCGGATAATCCGCCTCTGGAATGTCCACGCCGGTCGCTGCGTGGATCGCGACCATGAAATTGAGTATGTCCATCGAATCCAGATCGATCTGCTGCCGCAGGTCCGCCGCTGGCTCGATTTCGTCGACCTCGGCCTCGGGTGCTATCTTCCTCAGCTCGCGAAGCAGGAGCGCCTTTACTTCTTCGTCAGTCACAGCTTCTCCGGCTCTTGCAGATGGCGGTCGATGGCGGCGAGGAACAGCGCGCCACGATGCCCGTCGCTGGCCCGATGGTCGGCGGCAAGTGTCGCATTCATGACAGGTTTCGTTCCGATCATTCCGTTGGCGGCCCAGGGATGCTCGCTTATCTTGCCGAAACCCACCAGCGCGACTTGCGGCGGATATATGATGCCGAACACCGTCTCGACGCCCTGGTCACCCAGGCTTGTCACCGTGATCGTGGCGTCCATGATCTCGGAGCTGCGCAGTACCCCAGCGCGCACTCGTTTCACGAGGTCGCGCAGATTGCCCATGATCTCGTCGAGGCCCTTCTTGTCGAGATCATGAATTGCCGGCGCGATGAGCCCACCTTGGCGTAGCGAGATAGCGACGCCGACGTGAACCGCCTCGCTCAGCCTGAAGGCGCCATCGATCCAAAAGCCGTTGAGGTCGGGAATTTCGCGGCTCGCGAGGGCGACCGCCTTTAACAGCATGACCGAATAGAGCAGGCGTTCGGTGACCGGTCGCTTGAGGTTCTCGGCCTCAAGCCAGGCCATCGCACGGCTCAGGTTGATCCAGGTGCCGAGGTAGTAGTGAGGAATCTCCCGCTTTGAGCGTGCCATGGCCGCAGCAATCGCTTTGCGCATAGCCGCATGCCGCTCGGCCGGCGACATTGTGGGTGCGCGACGTCCTTTGACCTCAGGCACCTCGACAGGAACCGACGGAGGTTTCTCAGGGATCGCGACTTTGGCAGCCCTCTGCACGTCGGCCGCGGTGATCGCTGCGCCCTGACCCGTGCCGCGAACCGTCGATAGATCCACCCCGAGTTCAATCGCAACGCGCACCGCCAAAGGAGACACACGCAGGCGACCGGGCACGGCCGGCGTGACCGGAGGCGGCTGTTTTGGGCGCACAGGAATGGTCGGAGCCGGAGCAACCCTGGCGGGAGCAACGGCGACTTGAGGCCTGGCCTCGGCCGGCGGCGCGACCTCGCCGTCGGTACGGATTAGCGCAAGGACGGTTCCTACCGGAACCTTTTCGCCTTCGGGCACGATGATGCTCTGGAGGGTCCCGGTTTCGAACAGCTCGACCTCGATGGTCGCTTTCTCGGTGTCGATAACCGCGATGATATCGCCGCGCTTGACCGCGTCGCCCGGCTTCTTCAGCCATTGCACGATGGTGCCGGCCTCCATATCGGCACCGAGCAGGGGCATGCGAAATTCAGCCACGCTCCCCTACCATCTCGCGCGCCGTCTCGACGATGGTGGCGACCTGCGGAAGGGCTGCGTCTTCCAGATGCTTCGCGTAGGGCATCGGCACCTCGGCAGCGCAGATCCGGGCCACAGGCGAGTCGAGTTCGTAGAACGCGTTTTCCATGATGCGCGCGCTGATCTCGGCGGATATGCTCCCGCTACGCCATCCTTCATCGATTATCACGGCCCGATGGGTACGCGTGACTGAATCGACAATCGCTTCCGCGTCGAGTGGCCTGAGCGTGCGAAGGTCCAGCACCTCGGCGCTCACTCCCATGCCCGCCAGCTCCTCGGCGGCGCGCAGAGTTTTGCCGAGCGTGCCCCCGTAGGTGATCAGGCTTACGTCCGTGCCGGACTTCCGCACCATCGCTTTCTCAATCTCGACCGCCCCCGCATCGGAAGCCAGCTCCCCTTCCACGTTGTAGAGCCCGCCATGCTCGAAAATCAGCACCGGATCGGGATCCTGGAGCGCCGTCCAAAGCATTCCCCGCCCGTCCTCGAGCGTCGCGGGGGTAAGGATTTTGAGGCCCGGGATATGAGCGTACCAACCCTCCAGACTGTGTGAATGCTGGGCTGCGACCTGGCGCCCCGCACCGGTCGTGGTACGAATCACCAGCGGAATGTTGAATTGGCCGCCCGACATGTGAAGGATGGTGGCCGCGTTGTTCATGATTTGGTCCAGCGCAAGCAGGCTGAAGTTGACCGTCATGATCTCGACGATCGGCCGCATTCCCCCGAGCGCCGCCCCAATCCCGGCGCCGACAAAAGCCGACTCGGAGAGCGGCGTGTCCCGGATTCGCTCGGGGCCGAATTCGTCGAGCAGGCCCTTGCTTACGGCGAAACAGCCGCCATAGCGGCCGACATCCTCACCCATCAGGAAGACCCGAGGATCACGCTGCAACGCCTCGCGAATCGCCTGGCGAATGGCCTCCCGATAGGTGATGCGGACGGTCTTGGTCCCCGCCATGGCGGTCACTTCCTTTCGGAATGTACGAACCTCGTCAAATCCTCGACCGGCTCCCAGGTGCCGGCTTCGGCAAACTCGATTGCCTTGGCTATTTCCGCGGCGACCTGGTCCTCGATCGCCTTGAGATCCTCATCGGTCAATAGTTCAGTCTGCTGCAAGCGCTGTCCGAAGGTTGAAATTGGATCGCGCTTTTTCCACTCCTCGACTTCCTGCTTGTCACGGTAGAGCTCCGGGTCATACATCGAGTGGGCGCGGAACCGGTAGGTGCGAAACTCGAGAAAGCATGGCCCGCCACCCGAGCGCACTGCGGTCGCGGCGCGCCTGGTAGCCGCCTCGCACGCCTCGACATCCATGCCGTCGACCGGCCAGGCCGGCACTTCATAGCTGCTCGCTTTGAGACACAAGTCGGTCTCGGATTCCGAGCGCTTTAGCGCCGTGCCCATCGCATAAAGATTGTTTTCGCAGCAAAAAACCACCGGCAGCTTCCATAACGCCGCGAGATTCATCGACTCATGAAACTCGCCTTCAGCGACCGCGCCTTCACCAAAGAAGCAGGCGGTAAGGCGCAGCCGACCCTGCAGCTTGTCAGCCAGGGCCAATCCGACCGCCAATGGCAATCCGCCAGCGACGATAGCGTTGCCCCCGTAGAACCTGGTGGCGGCGTCGAACAGATGCATCGAGCCGCCGCGGCCGCGGCTGCAGCCCTCCTGTTTGCCGTACATTTCGGCCATGATCGATGGGGCGGAAACTCCACGCACCAGCGCATGGCCGTGCTCGCGATAAGTCGTGACGATAGCGTCGTCGGGATCGAAGGCTTGCATTGCGCCGACCGCAACCGCTTCCTCGCCGATGTACAGATGGACAAAGCCGCGAATCTTGCCGGCACTGTAGAGTTCCGCGCATTTCTCCTCGAAACGCCGGATGCGCAGCATCTCGCGCAGCAGGAGCAACGAGTGCTGACGTTCCAGAGCTGATTGCGGCGGCGAGTCTGCCTGAAGAGCCATCTATCTCCCGTTAAAAGTTCTTAGGAATTCATGATATGCGAAGCAGTCTTTTGAACCTGGCTCTGTTACTCAACTTTGCGACCGATAACGAGCGAATTACTCCTCCTCCAGGGTGGAGATGTCGCCTTCGGGCAGGCCAAGTTCGCGAGCCTTGAGCAGACGGCGCATGATTTTTCCGCTGCGCGTTTTCGGCACGCTGGTCACAAAATCGATCTCCTTGGGCGCGACCACGGCTCCCAGCCGCTTGCGCGCAAAACCCAGCAGGTCCAGCCTGAGGTCTTCGCTCGGTGACGAAGCGGACTTGAGAGCCACGAAAGCCTTCACCACTTCACCCGCTATCGGGTCAGGCTTCCCGATTACCCCGACCTCGGCTACGGCCGGATGCTCCATCAACGCGCTTTCCACCTCGAACGGGCCAATCAAATGGCCGGAGGACTTGATCACATCGTCAGTCCGTCCGATGAACCAGAAGTAGCCATCGGCATCACGCTTCGCCAGGTCGCCGGTAAGATACCAGCCGCCCGCAAAGCATTTGCGATAGCGTTCTTCTTCATGCAGGTAACCGCGAAACATGGAAGGCCAGCCAGGGCGCAACGCCAGCTCGCCTTCAACTCCCGGTTGCGTTACGGCCTCGACTGTTCCATCGCGACGGCGCTGGACGATGCCGGCGTCGATACCAGGCAATGGACGACCCATGGAACCGGGGCGGATTTCCATCGCGGGATAATTTGCGATCATGATCCCCCCGGTCTCTGTCTGCCACCAGTTGTCGTGGATCGGAAGCCCAAATGCCTCCTGCCCCCAGACCACCGCCTCGGGATTGAGCGGCTCGCCGACGCTGGCGATGAAACGAAGGCTGCGAAGCTCGTACTTGCGTAGCACCTCGGTGCCGACCTTCATCATCATCCGCACGGCGGTCGGCGCGGTGTACCAGATCGTGACCTTCTGATTCTGTAGAAGCGCGTACCAGCGTTCGGCATCGAAGTCCGCTTCGTCAATTATGCTGGTGATGCAGTGGGTAAGCGGTGCGATGATTCCATACGAGGTGCCGGTCACCCAGCCCGGGTCAGCGGTGCACCAGAAAATGTCGTCCAGATGAAAATCGAGAGCGTAGCGCCCGGTCATATGATGAGCGACGACCGCGCCATGCACATGCATCGCGCCTTTCGGCTTACCGGTGGTCCCGCTTGTGAAATGGAGCAGCGCGAGATCCTCAGGGTCCGTTGGCGGGATCTCGAACTGCGGATCTGCCTCGGCCATCAGGCGGCCGAAGTCTTCTACGTCCGGAATCGCGCGAATCTCTGCCTGATCTCCCACCAACAGTACGTGCTTCAGACCGGAAAGGGCGGCCCGCAGCTCGGCGACTTTTCGCTTATACAGGGCCGTCGTTGTAACCAATACGCGGCCGTCACCGATACTTACCCGTTGGCGAATCGGCTCGGGTCCGAACGCGGAAAAGAGCGGGCAGAAGACGGCGCCATGCTTCAGACTGCCAAGAGCAGCGATGTACAATTCGGGGATTCGTCCGGCCAGCGCGAACACTCGCTCGGTCTTGCCGATACCAAGCCGCTTCAGGACGTTGGCAAACCGGTTTGTGAGAACTTCGAGGTCGCAGTAAGTGAAGTCGCGAATCTCGCCCTTCCTGCCGAGCCAGCGCAGCGCCAGATAGTCGCGGCGGTCGCTCAGTGCATGCCGGGTAACTGCTTCATGAGCGATATTAAGCCCGCGGCCGCCGGGCAGACCGTCCAGGGCTCGACGCGCCTCCTCCCATGAAAATCGCGCCCGGGTCTGCTCGTAATCCAGCAGATTCGGAACCACCTTCCAGCCGGTTCCGCGCTTCTCGATGGGTTTCCAGGTCATGGCCCTCCGCTTTCCTGGTCACGACCCAGATTGAACCCCGATGTCCGTTTTCCTGGCGGCCATGCCGGGAGCTTTTCGGGAACCGGAAGAGGGTGCTCAGGTTTGGTCTCGACCACTTCGGTTAGCGTCGCCTCGCTAAGCGACATGAGGCTGGCTGCCGAAATCGCGTTCTCCATCG
>JBGPMT010000193.1:0-6468 GCA_041487135.1 Binataceae bacterium (SeqCode)
CATCCCGGCCAGTTGCATCCCGTCGCCGGAATCGCCGGCAAAACGAATCACGACATGGTCGCGATGCGCATGCTCCTTGCGAATCGCCGGTTCGCCCTTGGCCCGCGGCGCGGCGGAGGCGGGAGCAGCCGACTCAGGTGGAACAGCCATTTAACGCTCCTTACTCAACGAAGCCGTTGGTTTATATCCTTAGCTTATATAAACCGAAGACGGAGGACCATTTACCAGGCAGAATAATAGCCCACCGCGGCGTGCGACAAAAGAGGCCGAGGCGTCTTAGCGGACTGCGAAATTGGCAAATTCGCCGCTGAACTCCTGCCATTCTTCGTCTACCTGGGTGACATGCGCCAGCGGCGGTCCGGTATGGGCCCAGGCGATAAAGGCCTCGAGGTCCTTGCGGCGGCCTTCGGCCACGATCTCAACCGCGCCGTCGGCGAGATTACGCGCATAGCCGGTGACACCGAGGATTCGAGCCGCGTCGGCCGCTTCGGCCCGGAACATCACTCCCTGCACCCGGCCCCGGACACGCAGGCGCACGCGAGCCCGATCTGTGGCCATCTATGAGCTCCGCTTCGGCAGCATCGCGAGGAGGTCCTCCTCATTGAGCGTGCGCACGCCGAGCGCGACGGCCTTGCGCAGTTTCGATCCCGGGTCGTGCCCCGCGACCACGTAATCGGTCTTGCGGCTGACCGAGGAGCTGACCCGCCCGCCGCCTGCCAGAATCAGGTTCTCCGCCTCCTCGCGGCTCAGCGAATCGAGCGTACCGGTCAGGACGAAAGTCTTGCCCACACCCGCCCAACTCAGTCCTGTGACTTCCTCGACCGGCGCGATCTCGAGCGCCTGCGCCAGCCGCTTGACCAGCGCGCGATTGCGCGGTTCCGCAAAGAACTCGCGGATGCTGCGTGCGACCTCGGTGCCGACATCGCGCACCGACTGAAGTTCTTCCTCATCGGCATCGGCGATCGCCTCGAGAGTCTTGAAGCGCTGCGCGAGCACCCGCGCCGTCGCCTCCCCCACGTGGCGTATCCCGAGGCCATTGAGCACGCGGTCGAGCGTCGTCTTGCGCGATTGTTGAATCGAATCGAGCACCTTGCGCGCGCTCTTCTCACCCATCCTTTCGAGCGCTTCGAGCTGGGCCCGCGTGAGCCGGTAGATAGCGTCGAGCTCGTGGACCATCTCACGCTCGACCAGTTGGCCGACCAGCTTGTCGCCGAGCCCCTCGATATCGAGCGCGTGCTTGGAGGCGAAATGGCGAATCGATTCGCGCATTCGCGCGGGGCAATTGAGGTTGACGCAGAGGTAGGCCGCCTCATCCTCCTCGTGCACGATCTTGCTGTTGCATACCGGGCATCGCTCGGGCATCTCGAATTGCGCTGCCCGCGGCTTGCCCGCTTTGGTCATTCGCACGATATAGGGAATTACATCGCCCGCCCGCTCGACCAGCACGGTGTCGCCCTCGCGCACGTCCTTGCGCCGGATCTCGTCGAGGTTGTGCAGCGAAGCGTTGGAGATGGTCACGCCCGCCAACTGGACGGGCCGCAGATGGGCCACCGGCGTCAGCGATCCGATACGGCCGACATAGACCGCGATTTTCTCCACCACCGTTTCGGCCTGCCGGGCCTTGAACTTGTAGGCGATCGCCCACCGCGGCGAGCGTGACACTTCGCCCAGCCGCTCCTGGAGCGCGAAAGAGTTGGCCTTGGCGACCACGCCGTCGGCCTCGTAATCAAGCGCGTCGCGCACCTCGGTGAGCTCGTTCCAGTACTCCAGCACCGCCTCGACGCCCAGGCAGATCTTCGAGCGGGGATTGGTACGCAGCCCAAGCGCCTTGATTCCCTCCAGGAAATCCCCTTGCGATTTGAATTCGATGCCCTCCATCGCGCCGGGCGTATGGCAAAAGATTTCGAGCGGGCGCGAAGCAGTGACTTTCGGATCGAGCTGGCGCAGCGACCCGGCGGCCGCATTGCGCGGATTCGCGAAGCGCGGTTCGCCGTTCTTCACGCGCTGCTCGTTGAGGCGCTCGAACGCGCGCCGCGGCAGGATTACTTCGCCGCGCACCTCGAGCAGCGCCGGCGGCTTTTGATGTGCCTGCCGGATCAGCGTAAGCGGCACGCTCTTGATGGTGCGGATGTTGACGGTGACGTCCTCGCCGTTGAGGCCGTCGCCGCGCGTGGAGCCAACCGTCAGGCGGCCGTGTTCGTAGACCAGTTCGACTGCCAGGCCGTCGAGCTTGACCTCCGCGACGTACTCGATACCGGCCTCGGAACGGAGCATCCGTTTGATGCGCGCGTCGAACTCGCGCATCTCGTCCGCGCTCATCGCGTTGGAGAGCGAGAGCATGGGCTTGCGATGGACGACGATGCCGAACTTTTCGCTGGGGGCGGCGCCGACCCGCTGAGTGGGCGAATCTGGCGTGAGGAGTTCGGGATGCTTTCGCTCAAGGGCCTCGAGCCGGCGCATCAGGGCATCGTATTCGGCGTCGGTGATCTCGGGATCGTCGAGGACGTAGTAGCGATAATTGTGATGGCGGATCTGCTCGCGCAACCGCTCCGCCACGGCATTGAGCTCTTCGAGGCTCTCAGATCGCGGATGCTGGCTCATGATGCGGCGTGGTCTTCAGGTGCGTGATCGCGCATAAGAATCGTTCTGCCCGCCGTCGCTATTTTTTCTAATCCCCTAGCGTTTGTCAGGAGTAGGTCGCACAAGCGTCGCAGAGCTTGGCATCTGCCGGCGCGTGCCGCGGTTGAATGGGTCTCTGCGGCTGACTCTTGACTCAAGTAACGCGTTAATTGACGCTTATCCCTAACGTGGGCAGATTAAAGCGCATCTTCGGGGTCTGCCAGGAGCCGAAATGCTTCAAGAAGGGGCGGCGATGCTTTAGCGATCATCCCGCCGCGTCCAAATCCGGGCAAGGCAAGGGCTCGCCGAGCAGCGAGCGCCGCTACTGTCTGCTGCACGCCAGCTGCAATGGCTACTGCGTCATATGCGGCGTGCTCGCGACCCAGCCGGATCCGTTCCGCGAGGAGGCGCAGATGGTGATCTGCCGGGATTGTTCCCTCAAACGGGAGATCTGGCGTCGCCAGGGACCCGCGCCCGGCTAGCTGAAAGCTCAGGGAAGGCCGCTGACCGCCTGACGGTTGAGCCGCTCGGCGGTCCGATAAGCGTCGACCATCCCCCAGATCCACAGAATCGGCGTGGTGATAAGGCCGACTATCAGCCACATCGTGCCCCACGCGAGATTCCATAGAGCACCAGCATCGCGATCCCCTTGCCGATCTGGCCGTTGTAGATCTGGCCCAGTCCGCACCAGAAAAACGACAGCACCGCCGCCAGGCCCGGGCTGCGCATCGCGGCGACGGCGCGCGCATCCAGCGGCATCGGGGCGCTGCACGACGCGCAATAGCGCGCATCGTACCGGTTCGCATAACCACATCGCGGGCAGTACATGGGATGGTCCCGCCGCTGGCGGCCGGGCTCCGATCCCGGGTCTACCCGGCGCTCACAGCAGGCGCGGGAATCATGCCGATCGAACTCGGCGTGCCGGCCGGGCCAAAGGTCAGCCGATCGGAGTAGTAATGGATCGCCCAGCCCAGCGCGATAACGGCCGCGAGGATTAATATCAGGTAGGTTACCTTCATCGATTCTCCCGTCTTTAACCGTCGCAACGGAGGATTTGTCAGCGCGCGTATCCCATTGCGCGCAGGAACTCGTCCACACTCGTGAAGCGCATGTACTGGTTGGTCCGCTTCTGTGCGCCGATCGTGGTGCTCGCCTCGGGCGCGTAGGCATGCCCGGGATAGACCACGGTCGCGTCGTCAAGGTTACGCAACGTGTGATTCAGGCTGTAGTACATCTGCTCCGGGTCAGAGCCCGGCAGATCGACTCGCCCGCACGAGTTCACGAACAGCGTATCGCCGGAAACCAGGTTGCCCTCAACCAGGAAGCATTGCGATCCCGGCGTATGGCCGGGCGTGTGGATGAATCTTATTTCCAGCTCGCCCAGCTTGATCGCGTCGCCGGAGTCCATCTTTTCGATGTCGGAGTCCGACAATCCCGCTACCTGCTTCGCGCCGGCCGCCTCCTGCTTATGCAGATGGACCTTGGCCTTGATTCGGTTCAGCAGTTCGGCCGTCCCCTGGATCTTGTGGCCGAAGAGCTCCCCGCCAAGGTGGTCCGGATGGTAGTGCGTGATGAGGATACGCTCGATTCGATAGCCATCGGCCGCCGCCAGTTCGATGATCTGGTCGACATCCCAGGCCGGATCGACGACCGCCGCCGCGCGGGTCGCGGGATCGCCGATCAGGTAGACGAAATTGGCCATCGGGCCAATCTGCGCTTGGCGCAGATAGATGCGCTCGCTCGAGTTCATGGTTCGCTGGCCTGATGTATCGGCACTCAACCGCTCCGATAATACCGTATTCAGGCGCCGCTTTAGTAGACAGTTGGCCGACGAAATTGGCCCCCGCGATGGCTATCCGCGAGCGGCCGCACGCCCGCCGCGGCCTAGATCTTTCGCCGCGCCCGGTTGGAGGCGGAACGCGCCCCGGCCGCCGGTTTTGGGACCGGGGGTTTCGGCGCCGGCCGCAGCCCGCGGTCCCAAAGGTACTCGGACTCGCCCAGGCGCTTCGAGATCCATCGCGATTGCACGAACAGATGGTCGCTCAGGCGATTCAGATAAACCAGCAGCCGCTCATTGACCGGCTCATCTCGGCTCAGCTTCCAGCACACCCGCTCCGCGCGCCGGCAGATGGTGCGGGCCAGATGAAGCAGCGCGTTAAGCTTGCCGCCGCCCGGTAGCGTGAACGAATTAAGCGGCGCGAGCTCCTGCTGCATCCGATCCATCTCACGCTCGAGTCGCCGCGTCTCCTCTTCGCCGATACGATACATCCCCTGGTATTCGCCCTCGGGCGGCGTCGCGAGCTCGCTGCCGACGTCGAACAGCTCGTTCTGAATCCGCCTTAGCCGCTCCTCGTACCAGGCGAAATCGCCGCCCAGATGCTGCTCGTAGCCGGCCAGAAAGGTGCGCACCATTCCGACCGCCGCGTTCAGCTCGTCAACCGTGCCATAGGCTTCGAGCCGCAGGCTCTCCTTCGGTACACGCGCGCCGCCGACCAGCGCGGTCAGCCCCTTGTCGCCGCTGCGGGTATAGATCCGGGTGAGCCGTATCGCCATCGCCAGCCGCAGCCTTATGTATGAAGCCCCGCCTTCTTGCGCATCGCGGCGTACGACGACTCCGCCGTGTCGCTGGAGACCGGCAGTCCCGCATCGCGCCAGCCGGGCACGATCACGGCGCCCGAGGCGTCGCGCGCGCCGCCGAAGCCGCCGCGCACGTTGGTCAGATCGGTGTAACCTGCCTGCTCGAGAATCTCGCAGGCGCGCTGCGAGCGTCCGCCCGCCATACATCCGACCACCAGTTTGCGGTTCTTCGGGAGGGTCTTTTCGGCCACCGCCAGGAACTCCTCGTTCGGCTCCATCTCGCCGGGACCCTTGATGAAGACTACCGGGATATTGACCGCACCGGTCGGATGGGCGCGCTCGAACTCCGCCTCGGTGCGCACGTCGACGTAGAGCGCATCGGGGTTCCGGTTCAGGACCTCGTAAGCCTGCGGCGGCTCAAGCTGCTGTATCGGCATAATCGTTCTCCTTGCGCACCCCGCACGTCCGTCCGGGCACGCTGGTTCACAATGATTCAGGCCTGATGATTCCCGAAGCGCTCGAAATGGACCACCTCCGCACGCGGCTTGAGCGGCCTGACCCGGGGCGGATTCTTCTCATCCTGGTAGCCGAAGGGCAGCACCGTGAAGATCGCCCAGCCGCTGGGAAGGCCGAGCAGGCGGGCGATCTGGTCGCCGTCGAAATCTCCGACCCAGCAGGTCCCCAGGCCCATCGACCAGGCCGCGTTCGCCATGTTCATCACCGCCTGCGCGCAATCGATATCGGCCCAGCGCGGGTGGCTGGTGTCCTTCACGATTGCGATTGCGGCGGGCGCTTCGGCCACGAACCGGCCGGTCGAGCTTAGCTCGGCGATTTGCTTGAGGACGGCGTGATCGCGGATCACGATAAAATTCCACGGCTGGGTGTTGCGCGCGCTCATCGCGTGACGCCCGGCATCCACGATGGCCCGGAGTTTCTCGAGCTCGACCGGCTGATTCGCGTAGGCGCGCTGTACCCGCCGGCCCTTCATCACGTCGAGGACATTCATCAATTCTTTCCTTGTCCGTGTTCTGCGGCCCGCCCCACTATACATCGGCGGCGCCCCGCGCCGACACGGCGGAAAGCGAGCGGCGGCCGCAATAGTCAGGCGGATTTGCCGAGCTTGTGCGGTTAGGCCTGCTCGGGGTCGACCCATACCATCTTGCGGTAATCGAAGCGCATGTTCTCGATGATGTTGAACTTGACGATCTCGAAATAGGGCGACAGGTCGAAGTCGCGGGGCGTGATCAGCGAGGGCGACACGGTTCGGAACAC
>JBGPMT010000194.1:0-6442 GCA_041487135.1 Binataceae bacterium (SeqCode)
GCAAAACTGGCGGCAATACAAACAGTACATGCCCGACGGTATGCAGATGCTGTTTGCGGGAACCTATTTCTGGAAGATGCCGGCTGACTTTCGCATGGAGATCGGGCCGACCAGTAACTATCCGGCATCGCAGGCCTATCGAGACAACACCGAGAAATACAGCCATCTGGTGCGGATCGTCGAGACCCCGGGCGGCGGACACGCGCTCAAGGGGTACGTTGCCGGCCTGCCGTTTCCAAACCCGGCCGACCCGCTCAAAGGTTTCAAGATCCTGGCGAATTTGTGGTACCGCCCGATGCCCAATCTCTTTTGCGGCAACGAGGATCATGAGTATCTGGTCAACAGTGGCGGCCAGACTTCCGGCTTTCGGGTCGAGCAGGTCTTCCGGCGGCTCAATCACATCAGCCAGGCCGGTGGACCGGTCACCGATCCGCGGGCGGAGGGAATCGACTACAGCGAATACGTAATGTTTACCGAGCCGGAGCAATACAAGTATACCCAGATACTCACTTTGTTCTCCGACAATCCGGAACGTTCCGAGGACGACTACCTCTATGTGCCGCAGTTGCGCCGGGTCATCCGCCAGTCCGCGAATCAGCGCTGCGCGCCTGTGACCAATGGCGACTTCACACCCGATGATCTGATCGGATTCAACGGCGGTATCGCGCGCTTCCAGGCGGATTACCTCCGCGATCAGCAGGTCCTGTCGCTGATTAACGCGGATCCCAAAATGTACGGCGATCCAGCGAATTACTACTCGATATTCCTGCCCAAGCCGGTGGTCGGTAAATGGGAAGCGCACGATAGTTACGTGATTGACGGCCGGCGCATACCATCCCAGCGGGCGGGTTACTGCTACGGCAAACAGATAATGTATGTCGACAAGTATTCTTACAATATGTCGTGGAAGGAATTATATAGTCCGGCGATGAAGCTGATTAAAATCCAGTCTTCGCAAAAGATCGCCGGCGAGGTGCCGGGCGAAGGCCGGCAATTCTATACCGGCAATTCAATCGAGACCATGTGGGATATCACGAAGAACCACTTGAGCTTCTTCGTGACCGCGGGACCCGATGGCAAGGGCGGTTTGGTTGCCAACGAGGCTTGCCGCAACGTCGATGGCGTGAATTACGACGACATTAAGCGCTACGGTTCGGTGGGGGGGTTGACCCAGGTTATGCGCTAGGAATACTTCGCGATAAGAGGGGGACGGTGGTGGCGCAAACCCTGGAGAGCGGGCGCGAAATCTTCCGTGTCCGCGCACATAACCTGGATACGGTTCCGGCGGCGGGTGCCGCGATCGAACGCCTAAGCGTGGCGCTGGGACTGAGTTCGATTGAGGCGAGCCGCTTTCGCTTTGCGGTCGAGGAGCTGTGCGCCGAACGAATTACCAGTGCGTTTGCGGAGGGCGAGGGCGCGGAAGTCGAGGTCGGGCTTAAGCGGCGCGCCGGCGAGATCGTGGTGACAGTGCATGACGTGGGCAGCCCGGTCGACGCGGAGACGACGGCGGCCGGTGCGCGCGGCTGGCTGGCTCATCTGCTGCGCCGTGGTTTCGCCGATGAACTGCGCGCATCATTCCGCGGCCGCGAAGGCAACCACTGCGAACTTGTGAAGTTCCTCGGCAATCTCGCGGTGACGGCCGCGCCCCAAGCCGAAACGCCGGCGCCCGCCGCGCTCCCGGCGATTGAATACCGGGAGATGACGGCCGGCGATGCGCTGGAAGTCGCGCGCTGCTTCTATCGGACCTATCGGCTGTCCGGTCCGCTCGCCGACGAGGTGATCTACCATCCCGAGCGATGCGCCGAGCAGGTGCGGGCGGGACTGCATCTGGCAGTCGTGGCGGTGGCGCCGGGCGGCCGCATCGTGGGGCATAACGCGGTGACGCGCGAGGCGCCGGATGATCCGCTCGGCGTGGCGGGATTCCTGGTGGTCGATCCGGAGTTTCGCGGTCATGGGATCGCCGAGCGCGTGACCGAACTGACCTTCGCCCGCGCCCGCGCGGTGGGACTGCGCGGCATGCTCGCGATGGCGGTCACGGTGCATACCGCGAGTCAGAAGACCTCGCTCAAGAACGGCGCGGTCGAGACCGGCGTGCTGCTCGCGGCGCAGGAATCGCGGGTTACGATGCGCGGCATTCCCGAGAAGGAGCAGCATACGCGCCATGCGATGCTCGCGTGCTACTTCCCGTTCATGCCGGATGTGCGGCGCGAGAGTTTTCCGCCGCCCGCCTATCGCGAGATCGTCGCGCAAATTTCAGCGTCGTGCGGGCTCGACCGGGCCATCCCTGACCAGCCCCGGCGGGTTTCGATGACGGAAGTTGCCGAGCGCTCCGGGCTGGACGTCCGTGTCATGCGCGGCGCGCGGTTCGCGAGAATTCGCGTCGGATCGTTCGGCCGCGATTTCGTAAGCGAGATTTTCCACCTGATGGACGATCTGCATCGCCATCATATCGACGTGCTGAGACTCGAACTGCCGCTGGCCGATCCGCTGACTGCGGTGTTCGGGTCCGCGGCCGAAGAGCTGGGCTTCAGCTTCGGCGCGATCTTTCCGTGTACGACCGCGGGCGACCTGCTCTGCTTGCAGTCGCTGGATCGGATCGAGGTAGACCCCACGCTGATTCAGGTCGCTTCCGAACACGGCCGGGCGGTGCTGGCGGCGGTCCTCGAGTCGCGCGAGCGGGTGCTCGGTTCGACCACCGCGCGCACGATTTCGGGGGCGACCGGCGCGTTCCGGAGCGCGATGGAGGGGTTCAGGATCTGACGCCCGGGAGCGGTTTCCTCATCTGAGCGTCGCGGCGACCCCCGCCATCGCGAGCAACGTCCTGGGCGCTGCCATCCGGGTGCCTCCGGGGTTTGGATCGAGGAATCAGGCGAGGCTGGTCGACACGAGATAGACGATGCCGCCGGCCATGATCACCAGCGCCGGATTGACGTGGCGCCAGAGCAGCGTCGCGAACACCGTGATCGCGATCGCCACGCCGGCCAGGTTGAATACCGCGAGCCTCGCGATCGCCATCATGCCGGCGAGCATCAGCCCGATCGCCACCGGCGCCATCCCGCGCTGAATCGCCTTGCGCCACGGCGAGGCGGCGAAATGGACCCAGAGCCGGTTGGCGAACAGGGTCAGGATGCAGTCGGGCAGGAAGAATCCCACGCCCACCACGATCGCACCCAGAGAGCCTGCGAGCTTGTATCCGATCAGCATCACCATCAGCATGTTCGGTCCGGGAGCGACCTGGCCGATGCTGTAGATCGAGCGGAACTGGTTGTCCGTGATCCAGTGGAAATGGTGCACGGTCATGCGCTGCATCTCGGGCAGCACCGCGGTGCCGCCGCCCACGGCGAGCAGCCCTAGCAGGGTGAATACCCAGAACAGGTTGAGCAGCTTCATCGCCCGCGGTCCCTAATCGCGCAGCAGCCCGTGACGTTTATGGAAATGCGGATGAGGCAGCTTGATTTCGCGATCGCCATGATGGCTGCCGGGCCGGTATATCCAGACCGCCAGCGGTCCGATGGTGAGCAGCACTATCACCAGTGAAAGGTGGAAGACGGAGACCGCGGCGAAGGTGGCCATCAGCAGGGTCAAATCGAGCCAGTGCGTGAGCTGGCGATGGCCGAGCTGGACGGTGACCGTGGCGAGCAATCCGACGGCGGCCACGGCGACGCCGATCAGAAAGTTCTTGACCAGGACATTATGATGCTGCTCCTCCCACAGCACGCCGAGCGTCATCACGATGAACATCCCGGGCAGCAGGATTCCGGCGACCGCAACCGCGGCGCCCACCACCCCGCGCATCCGGTCGCCGACCACGACGCTCAGGTTGACCGAGTTGAGCCCCGGCAGCGTCTGGCTCACTTCGAGCGCGTCGAGGAAATCATCATCGTTGAGCCAGCCCTCGCCGCGCACCAGGTACTCGCGCAGGTAGGCGACCACGCCGCCGCCGAAACTGATCGCGCCGGCCATCAGGAAGACCTTGAAGATTCGGCCGAGACTCGGGCGCGTGGCCGTTACCGCGGCAGTTTCGGCCGTGCCGGGTTCACTCATGATTGACGACGGGAGTCTTGCCGAGCCGATAGACCAGCGAAGTCTTGGTGGTGCCGAGCTGGATCCATTCCTCGGCCTTGAGCTGCAGTTTCCTGAAGAACTCCTCCGAGAGTTCACGCGGCTTGCGGCGCAGTTCTTCGAGCCGTTCGAACTTTATCTGGAAGCTGAACTCGCCGATCAGATCGGCCTTGGTATGGTGATTGCGCCAGACCGCGATATTCGACTTGGCGACGGTTTTCGAATCGAATTCGAGTAGCCCGAGATTTGCCAGGGTTTCGTCGACGACCATCCCGTTTACCTCGCTCAGCCTGGTCTCGGCCTTGGCCCCGACTCTCATCAGCGCCGGGAAGACCTGGCAGATCGTCTCGAAGCGCTGGGTCAGGATCATATTAGGCGTATCGAGTTCGCAGCCATGCGAGTAGATGGTGCGGAATCCGCCGAGCTGGTCTTGCAGCGGCAGAAACTCCTCTTTGAACTTCACGGTGTTCACGCACGGCAGCAGGGGCCGGACGTCGACCGAGGCGGCAGTATCGCGGTCGGGGCTGCGCAGCTTGAGGGTCAATTCGAAATTGGGTTCGGGACGGCCGTGGCGATAGAAGGTCCGCTTCCGAAGAATGAAGTTATTGTTGTAGAGGCGGTACTTAGGGGTATCGAGAAACACGACTTCGCGCAGATGCAGCGAAACCGGCTTCTCCGGCTTGGTCATCGCGATGCCGAGGCTCTTGGCGGTGTGGTGCGCCACCCTCCAGAACTTGTGAAAGGACGACGGCTTGGCGAAAAGCTCCGCTTTCAGGAGGATCTTGCACTCCCGGTATTGAACATCGTCGGCCCGTTCCAGCGGTACGGCGGCAATCTTCGAGCGTGTCAGAGTGGCGCTCATCGGCTTCGCAAGTCGTCCGCCCCTCCTCCCATCTCAATTGTGTGGCGTAAATCCCGCGCAAAACGCATTGGACCAAACTTTTAACCTAGACGCGCGCGGTTTGCTATCCCGTCCTCAGGTTTCTCGCGGAAACAGGGGACTTTTATCGAGGCTTCCTTGACAATGGAAATCCTGCTGGCTACGCCGTAATCTCTATAGCTTGAGGCGCCACTGGCGCCGGATGTCGGGTAGGAAAGGAAGATTAGGAGGAACATGCGGGTTGGAATAGGACTGCCGAGCGGAATCCCGGGCGCCGACGGCCGCACGATTATCGATTGGGCGCGCAGGGCTGACGAAGGACCATTCACCAGCCTCGCGGTCATCGATCGCTACGTCTACGATTCGTACGAGGCGCTGACTTCGTTGGCTGCGGCCGCGGCGGTGACCAAACGGGTGCGGCTGGCAACGACGATTGTGGTGGGGCCGTTGCGCAATACCGCTACCCTCGCCAAGACCGCGGCGACCGTCGATGCGCTCTCAGGCGGACGGCTGGTGCTCGGACTTGCGGTCGGCGCGCGCGAGGACGACTACCAGGCTGCGAAAGTCGAGTACCGCCATCGCGGCCGGATTCTCACCGAGCAGCTCGCGTCGCTGCGCAATCTCTGGGAGAGCGGCACGATTGGTCCCAAGCCGGTACGCGCCGGCGGCCCGGAGATTCTGGTCGGCGGCCTGAGCGATCAGGCTTACCTCCGCGCCGCCCGGTACGCCGACGGCTACGTGCATGGCGGCGGCCCGCCGCGTGCCTTCGGCCGCGCCGCCGATCGTGCGCGCGCCGCATGGCGCGACGCTGGCCGTCCCGGACTGCCACAGCTTTGGGGACAAGGCTACTTTGCGCTCGGGGATGGAGCGGCCGAACGCGGGGCGCTATATCTGAAGGAGTATTACGCGTTCACCGGGCCGTTCGCGGAGAAGATCGCAGCCGGCCTGCTCGCCACGACGCAGAGCGTGATCCAGTACATAAGAGGGTACCAAGAGACGGGATGCGGCGAGCTGGTGCTGCTGCCGACGATCGCCGAGCCGAGCCAGCTCGACCGCTTGGCCGAGGTCTGCGCCTCGCTGTAGTTTCGGATTGGCGATGCGACCACACGCAAGCATGAAAGGCGGGACAACCCGGCGGTGAAAATTCTAATCCTCGGCGGCGGACCGGGCGGGCTCTACAGCGGCTCGCTCATCAAGAAGACCCATCCCGACTGGGATATCACGATCATCGAGCGCAATCCTCACGACGCGACCTATGGATGGGGCGTGGTCTTCTCGGACCGCACGCTGTCGTCATTTCGCGAGGCTGACTACCCAAGCTATCGCGACATCACCAATAAATTCGTGGTCTGGGACACCATCGAGGTGCGCTATCGCGGTGAGACGGTGCGCTGCGGCGGCAACGTCTTCGCCGGCATCTCGCGCAAGGTCCTGCTGATGGTGCTGCAGGACCGATGCCGGGAGTTGGGCGTGAAGCTCAAGTTCCTGACCGAAGTGCGC
>JBGPMT010000195.1:0-6437 GCA_041487135.1 Binataceae bacterium (SeqCode)
CGAACGACACGAAATGGCCGTAGGGCGGGGCTCAGCCCTGCATCCGATAAGCAGAGAGCCCTCTGCGGCCACTCTCACCGATTCCAGACTCGATGCGCGATCTCAGCGACTAATCTGAGCTTCGCCTCCTGCGCGGCCGCGCTGACGACACTGCCGGGCGCTTCGGGCGAAAAACCGCACTGGGTCGAAAGCGCCAACTGCTCGCGCGGGAAGCAGCGGCCGGCTTCCTCGATCCGGGCGATGATCTGATCTGCAGGCTCCAGCGCCTCGCGCTTGGTGGAGATCAGTCCGAGCACCAGCCGTTTGCCGGCCGGGATATCGCGCAGCGATTCGAACGAGCCCGCCCGCCAATCATCGTACTCCAGCAGGAAAATGTCGTAGTTGCACGCGCGCGTGAAGACTTGTTGGGAGATCCTCTCCCAGGGTCCCTCGCTCATCCAGTAACCCTGGTAGTTGCCGCGGCACATGTGCAGCCCGAAGGTGACACCGGGCGCATCGGCGATCGAGTTAATCAGCTCGAGACCTTCACTCAGCATCCGCTCCGGCAGCCGCGGATGCATCGCGGCCAATTCGCGCAGCCGCAGGTCGTCGGCGAGCCAGGTCAGCTCCGGTGCGTCGATCTGGATGTACTGACAGCCCAGCGCGGCGAGCTCCTGCACTTCCCGGCGAACGATCTCGGTCGCATCGGCGAACAGGCTCATCGGGTCGGGATAGGCTTCGCCCGAGTGTTCGCGCGACCATGAGCAGACCAGCAGCAGCGGACTCGGCAGGGTGATCTTGATCGGCTTCCGGGTCCGCGCGCGAAGATAGACGAACTCTTCGGTCGCCATCGCCTGCCGCCGCCGGAGCCTGCCCACCACGCTGAAAAGAGGCCGCGCTTCCTGCTCCTCGCGCAGGTCGCCTTCCTTCTTGCGCCAGTGCAGTACCAGGCCGGGAACGGGAGCATAGCCCTCAATCACTTCCGTCAGGGGTCCGATGAAGGTTGAACGGCGCATCTCGCCGTCGGTTACGATGTCCACTCCCGCCCGCTCCTGTATCGCGAGCGCCTCGTCGACCGCCCGATCCTCGATGCGCTTGAACTCCAGCGCATCGAGAGTCCCACCCTGACGTGCTTCGCGCGCCTGCTTCAAGTAGCCGGGACGAAGCATCGAACCTATGACCTCGGCGCGATAAATGGTTGCCATCGTAAGCTCCGATAGAGTTCGCTCAGTTCCCCGCCAGGAGCCATTTGGGCCTAAACAGGGCGGTGCAATTAGGATAACCTGTCCTCGTTATTAATCAGCATCCTGAAGATACGATAGGTACCGGGCAGGAGCGAGGAATCGAGGCTTTGTTCGAACCACTCAGGAATGACCAGCCGTGAACTGCCCCAGGTGCGGTAAGTCGCTCCACGCTGACGAACGGATCTTCTGCACCCAATGCGGCGCGCCCGTGCCGCGCTCGTTCGATGACGCCCCGGAGCTCTTTCCCGAGCGCCAGCAGAGCCGCAGATGGCCGCTGCGGGCGGCGATCGCCATGCTGCTGGTAATTTTCGTTTTGAGCCCCTTCGTGGTGGGGTTCCGGGCCAGGGTCGCGTACCAGGCCGCGGTCGATCAGATCGCCGCCAGCGGCTTCACCGCGCGGGTCCTCACCTATCGCCAGGGCTGGTTCTCTTCTGCCGCGGCTATCGCCGTTGGCACCCATGGGATGCAGACGGTGCTGGCCGAAAGGATCAATCACGGACCCTACCCGCTATGGACGGGATGGTTCTCAGTAATGCCGGTCGCTGCGGTGGTCGACAGCCAACCCGCGCCCGGCCCTGGCGCCGCCGCCTCCGTGCTGCCCGCGGACCTTCACCTGCGCACCGTCGTCTACTTCAGTGGCCGGAGCAGGACGCGCGTGACGATGCCGCCGCGAACCGTCGCCGGAGCGGCTGGCGGCGCAAATTTTCTGGGCCTCGATGGCGAGATCGTTCCGCGCGAGAAGCGGGTAAGGGTCTCCCTCCACAGTCCCGGAATCATCGGGCCTGGCCTGGTCGGATGGTCGATGACGGAATTCGTTTTCAACGGCGATTGGCGGCGGCTTCAAGGCAGCATCTGGACCGGCGGCAGTGAGACGACGATCCGCGAGATAAGCGTCGGTTTGGCGGGCGGGCGCGGGGCGAGTCTCCAGCTTATCGACGCCAATACGGCCTCGGCGCTGAACAACGGGATGTTGAAGTTTCTGGGGGCGCTCAGGATTTCGAGCGCAGTGTTGGGCGGCGAACGAGTCGGGAACATGGCGCTGGCGTGGGAGCTCGCGAAAATCGATCCGGCCGCGATCGGCGCCTGGAACCAGCGCGCACAGGCCCTCCAGGGGATGAAGCTCGACAAGCAGGCGCTGATGGCGGCGGCGCAATCCGGGATGACGGACTTCGCGATGGCGCTGGCGGCCAAGGGCCCGCAACTAAACGCCGACTTCACGATGGCGGCGCCGGATGGCCCCGTCACGGCCAATCTCAATATCTCGATGATGCCGCCTGCGTCCGGCGGCGGGGTTGCTCAACCGCCCGCGCAAACGGTCCCGATGACCATCGTGAAGGAGCGGGTTTTTTCCAAAGCGACGGTACGGGCGCCCTGCTCATTCGTCGACCGGGTGGCCGGCGCAGACAAGGTGAACGGCTGGATTCAAGAGCGAACGCTGGTCAAGGACGGCTCTCAGTATGTGCTGAAGGCCGACTTTGCCGGCGGGAAGTTGATGGTCAACGGCAAGGAAGTGCTCGATGTGGAGAAACCGCCGCCGGCCCCCAAAGCGCCGCCCGGCGCACCGCCCGGCGCGGCCGGCGCGCCGCCCAAGTCAACCTGACCAACTGGAGGCCCTCGCGGCGGGCCGCGATCGGCCGTCGGCCGTCTCGCATCGCTCGACGATGTCGCCGGCGGCCAGCTAAGCCTCGCGCTCTGGGAATAATCGACCGGGTCGACCTGCCGTTTCGCGCTCCAGTAGAAAAGCATATCCAACTTGCCAGTGTCCACGCTAGTCCAGTGCGTAGTAAAGTGTTGCGCTTTTAAACCATTCAATAGCTATCCCGTCCCCACTTGCCAGTCGATGTTCGACGCTGTAGCTGTCAAATTGGCTATCGGTGGCACAAGTTCGACATTCTGTTCCGGAATTAATTTGGCTTTCCGTTTCCAAGCAAATTACCAATATGATAAATCTCACATGAAGCGCTTGATAACCGGGGCGGTGGTGGGCGAAGCGCAAAACCAGCTCTTTAACCTTGCGTTCAACAGCTGTTGAAGGTCGATTTCCGGGGTTTACAGGTGAACCTCGGATGGTGGCTTGGTCCTGGTGCGCGTTGGATGAACGTTTGGACTTCAGGCAACTTATTACACCTAGCGACTCGCGCGGAGATAATATCCGTTTGATGGAGTCGAGGGGGGGCGATGAGGCGGAAACGCTTTCGACGCACGCTGAGTGCGATAGTGGCCGCGGGTTTCCTTTTCAATCAGACGTTGCCGGTTCTGGCAGCGACTCCAATAAAACATCCTCTAGAGCATCCCCCGACGCGCAGCCCGATCAAACATCTGATCGTGGTGATTGGCGAGAACCGAAGCTTCGACAACCTGTTCGGAACTTATACGCCGCCGGATCCGAACCAGAAGGTGATGAACCTGCTGTCCGAAGGGATCGTCGATGAAACCGGCTTCCCTCCGGGATCGTTGAATGGCAACAATCAAAGCGCGCCATCTCAACACCAGGCGACCGATACTTCGACTTACGAACTGAGCCCGACGCAGACGGGTCCCTTTGCGAACCTGCCCCAACCGAGTACCGGGCTTAATGGTCTTCCGGTGTCGGCTTGCATGCTTTCGAGTCTGCTGTTTGCAATCGGGTTGGAGGGACCGCCAACCTGCACCGACATCGGCCTGGCGCCCGAGGACCAGCAACTTTTGATGCTCGGGGGAACCCATCAGCCGCTCTTCATCCCGCTTCTTGGTCTCAGTCCGGTCGAGGACTGCCGCTACGATCTCCTGCAACCCGATCAGAACAACCCCGGCCAAACTGTACCGTTCCTGTTGCCCAATGGGCCGTATCCGCTGGTAAATCCGGGCGGTTTGTTCGAAGCTTTTTTTGGCGTGCCGGCGTTCGACTCAACCAAGTGTCAGTCGATCGGCAGTGCCGGTTCTCTGCTATTCGGGCTTGGCGCACCGGATTCTCCTCCGACCGCGACCGCCGTGACCGACAACACCGGCGACCCGGTCCACCGCTTCTTTCAGATGTGGCAGCAGGCGGATTGCAGCATCGCCAACGCCAGCGCGGAAAATCCCAGTGGATGCCTCCACGACCTGGTGACCTGGGTCGCGATCACGCAGGGATGGGGCATCACGGGGCAGTGCAAGCCAGATGAGAGCCAGCCCTCGTGCCCACCTCCGACGGACGTCCAAGGAACCTACCAGGGCGGCGCAGCGATGGGCATCTACAACATGGCGGCGGGCGACCTGCCGATCCTGCAGTCGTTGGCGCAAAACTACGCGCTCAATGACAACTACCATCAGCCGATCATGGGTGGCACCGGGCCGAATTCACAGGCGCTGTTCACCGGCGACGTCTATTATTTCGCCGATCCGGCAGGCAGCGGAGCACCGATAACCCCCAGTGCAGACCTGATTTCGAATCCAAATCCGCAATCCGGCTCCAACAACTTCTACATCCAGGATACGTTGCCGTATGCGGATCTGGGCAATACGAGTTTCGGCGGCGCCGTCAATTGCGCGGACCCGAGCCAGCCGGGCGTGAGCGCGATCGCCGACTACGAGGGCGCGCTGCCCTACCCGCCGTTCAATAGCGGCAATTGCGCCCCGAACACCTATTATCAAATCAACAATGAGTATCCGGCGTTCGATCACCTCGGCAATCCAATTGCCAACTCGCCGACGGCAGCCAACGAGTTTCCGGCCGGAAGTCATTTCTCGATCGGCCCCCAGACTATCCCGACTATCGGCGACAAACTCGCAAACAAGCGGGTCTCATGGAAGTACTACGGCGACGGCTACAACCAGGCCGGAACCAAGAGCCCTGGCGGCGGGCTATATTGCGCCATCTGCAACGGGTTTCAGTATTCGCAATCGATCATGACGAGCGCGCTCAGGGACAACATTCAGGACCTGAGCGCATTCTACCAGGACGTCCAAGACAACAAGCTGCCCGCGGTTTCATTCATCAAGCCAAGTGTTTTGGTCGATGGGCATCCCGGCACTTCGACGCCGGCGCTATTCGAGGCGTTGGTGAAGAATATCGTCGATAGGGTGCAGAGCAACCGCAAGTTGTGGAAGAAGACTGCCATCCTGATCACGTTCGACGAGACCGGCGGACTCTACGATTCCGGCTACATTCAGCCGATCGATTTCTTCGGCGATGGTCCCCGCACGGTGATGCTTGCCGTCTCGCCGTTCGCCAAGTTCGATTTCGTCGATCACACTTATTCGGACCATGCGTCAATTCTCAAATTCATTGAATGGAACTGGAAGCTGAAGCCGCTCTCCAAGCGCAGCCGTGACAACCTGCCCAATCCGACCAGCACCTCCGCTGCACCGTACATTCCGACCAACAGCCCTGCGATCGGGGATCTGACCAACATGTTTCACTTCAAGAAAAAGAAATAGTGAATGTCCTGGACTTAATACCTATTCGAGTAATCCGTGGGCAGGCCGGCGCGAAGTAACATGCCAACACCTCCACCACCCACCACGACCGGCGCAAAACGCGCGGCCGGAGGCTCCTCGCTCGACGGCCCCGCCGGCGGCCGGATAAGCTTCGCGCGCTAGTAATAATCGACCGGGTCGACGTGCCGCTTCGCGCCCCAGTAGAAGAGCATGTTCTCGGTCAGCCCCTGCCAGGTGAACTTGCCGGGCGGCATCAGCAGGCGCTTGAACATCGACTTGAGCGAATAGAATTCCTTGGTGCAGCGCCAGACGCCTTCTTCGACCTGTTGCGGCGAGAGCCACTTGGGCACGAACATGCAGCGGAAGTTGTTGGTGTACATGTCCGCATCCGGGATGATCACGCGCCCCTCGTTCTCCAGCATCGTGCGCATCGGGGTGCCCCGGCGCGGCGTGACGGTGTTGAAGAACGCCTCGGGCGCCTTGACCTCGTGCAGGAAGCGCAGCGTCTCGTCGAAGATTCCCGGATGGTCCTCCTCCAGCCCGAACAGGAAGTTGAGCGAATAATAGATGCCGTGCTTTTCCAGGCGCGCCAGCAGCTTCTTGTACTGGTCGGCGTGATTCTGAATCTTGTTCATCGACAGCAGGCTTTCCTGGCTGATCGATTCGACGCCGATATTGACGTGGAAGACGCCGGCCTTGGCCGCCAGCTCCAGCAGCTCTTCATCGTGGTTCGAGTTCACCGTCCACAGGCACGAGAAGCGGACGTTGAGCGGGGCCAGCGCCTTGAACAGCTCCTTGGCGAACTTGTGCTTGCCG
>JBGPMT010000196.1:0-6282 GCA_041487135.1 Binataceae bacterium (SeqCode)
ATGGCATGACGAATTCCCAGATGCTGGCCGGGCTCAGCTACGAGGATGAGCGGCGGGTTATCAACCAGGTCTGCGACACCATCAAACAGCACGGCGGTGTCGCGCCCAAAGGATGGCTCGGGCCGGGACTGGCCGAGACCGTCAATACGCCCGACCTGCTCGCCGAGGCAGGCGTCAGGTACATCTGCGACTGGTGCAACGACGACCAGCCCTACCCGTTCAAGGTCAAGAAGGGAACGATGATCTCAGTGCCGTACTCGATCGAGATCAACGACATCCCGTTCTTCGTCGGCAAGGGCGCGACTGGCAAGGACTTCGGCGACGCGATCCAGGACCAGTTCGACGTGCTGTACGAGGAGGGCGCGAAGACCGGCAAGGTGATGGCCATCGCGCTGCATCCGTTCCTGACAAGCGTGCCCCATCGCCACAAGCATTTCGTGCGCGCGCTGGAGTATATTACGCGGCATCGCGACGTCTGGTTGACGACCGGCGGCGAAATCGCGGATTGGTATTACAAGAACTATTTGTAGACCGGGGATGCCGCGGCAGCGGCCCAAGGAGAATACGATGAGAGTTTGGGATTCGTTTATCACCGAGCGCGACCGCAAGATTTTCACGGCCGCCGGGATGGGCCAGAAGGCCGGCTTCGGGACCAATGTGGCGCTGATCATCATCGACGTCACCTACGCCTTTACCGGCGAAGGCGATACGATCGAGGAATCGGTCAAACAATACCCGATGAGCTGCGGCAAGGAGGCCTGGGTCGGCGTAAAACATAACCAGCGGCTGCTGGAAGCGTCGCGCCGGGCCGGGATTCCGGTCTTCTATACGCTCACCGAATACCGCACCGACAAGGCCGACGTCGGCGGATGGGCCGGCAAGCAGGCCAAGGCGAGCCATGCCTCGATGATCGAAGGCCACAAGGGCGCGCTGATCGTCAAAGAGCTGGAGCCCGCGGCGGGCGAGATCGTGATCTCGAAGAAGAAGCCGAGCGCGTTCTTCGGCACGCCTACCGTGGCCTACCTGATCGAGAAGAAAATCGACACGGTGATTATCACCGGATGCACCACCAGCGGCTGCGTGCGGAGCTCGGTGGTCGACGCCTTTTCGCTCAACTACCGGGTGGTCGTGCCCGAGGAATGCTCGTTCGATCGCGGCCAGGCTTCGCATGCGATCAACCTCTTCGACATGCATCAGAAATACGCCGACGTGATCCCGACGGACGAGGTTATCGCACATCTCGAGAAGCGCACGCCGGCGCGTCAAGCGACGCCGCAGCGTGCCGCGGCGGTGAGCTGACGGGCCGCGGGAACGCGGGCTGAAATCACGCGAACACTGTCGTTCCGGCGCCCGCCGACCGTTAACGGTCGGCGGGCGCCGGGCCAAAGCCAGGATAAGCTGGTGCCAGGAAATCCTTTCGACGGCTTCGCCGCGGAGGCGAAGCGCGGCCGGTTGAGGCCGGACCGACGTGTCTCAAGCGACTGCGAATAACCGACGGTACACCCTGATTGGGGCCGCGTTCCTTACCATCTTTGCCCTGCTGCTAGTCTGGTATTACACCACCGCCTTCCTCCGCAAACCCGCGCCGCCCACGATCAACGCACGGCTGTTGGTCGCGCAGGACCAGCTCTTCGATGTCTTTTTCAATGCCACGGGCGGGGGATGGGTGGTCGGCGGCCACGGCCTGATCGTCCATAGCCCCGACGGCGGCAAGAGCTGGGCAGCGCAACGCTCTGGGACCTTCGCCGGGCTCAGCGCGGTATCGTTCGCCGATGAGGTCCACGGCTTCGCGGTCGGCCAGGATGGAACGATCCTCACCACCTCCGACGGCGGGCGAAGCTGGACGAGCCGCCCCTCGAGCGTCAAGGAGGCGCTGCTGTCAGTGCAGGCGATAAGCCCCGACGACGCGGTTGCGGTCGGCGCCTTCGGCGAGCTGGTCGTCACCTCGGACGGCGGCAAGACCTGGACTAGCCTTCAAATGGCCTGGGACAAGCTGGTACCCGAATTGACCAAGGAGATGGGCCCGGTGGATCCGAGCCTCAACGGGCTCTGGTTCGAGAACCCGCATATGGGATGGATCGTCGGCGAGTTCGGCCTGATCATGCGGACCGGCGACGCCGGTCAGAACTGGACCGTCCAGCGCTACGGCAGCTCGATGCCGCAACTCTATGTGATCAAGCGCGCGGGCGACGGCAGCCTGTGGACCGCCGGGCAGCACGGCTCCCTACTGCACAGCATCGACGGCGGCAAGACCTGGAAGGAGGTATCCGTCGGCGTGTCCAACGACGACTTCTACTCGCTTTCGTTCGACGGCCGGCAGGGAACGCTGGTGGGTAATAATGGCCTGGTCTTCACGACCGACGACAGTGGCACGAGCTGGCGCCGCATGACGGGCTTCCCGGCCGACGTATGGCTGAGCGGCGTGACGATGCAACATAGCCCGGCTGTCGCCGTCGGCGAGGCCGGCTCAATCTTCTATTTCCGTCCCGGCGCCGAACCATGCCGGGCTTTTTCCCCCGGCTGCGGAGGCTGAGCGTCGATGCAGCGTTGGGCGGAGATTGCCTATCGACGGCGAGTGGCATTGGCGGTCGCGATCGCGGTCCTGACCGCGATTTTCGGATGGCGGGTGCGCAGCCTCGACATCTCGACCCATTTCCTCGACCTCTATCCTTCCAACAGTGCGTTCGTGAAGCTGTTCGAGCAGTATCCCAAGTTCGGCTCGCCGCTGACCGTCTCGATCCTGATTCGCGTGCGCCACGGGGACATCTACAATCCCGCGACGCTGGCGAAAATCAAGGAGGCGACGCGGCTCAGCGACCTGATCCCGGGCGTCGACCACGACAGCATCCTCTCGATCGCCTCCAAGAAGGTGAAACACAGCGAGGCGACCGTCAGCGGCATCCAAAGCAGCTATCTGCTGGTCGGCGCGGTTCCGCAGAGCGCGGTTGAAATCGCGAAGTTTCGCGAAAAGGTCGGCACCACCGCCGGGGTCATCGGCACGCTGGTCTCCGCGCGCGGCGATGCCGCGCTGGTCCAGGCCACCTTCATCGACCGCCTGATCGACTACGATACGGTCTTCAACCAGGTCAATCACATCCTCGCCGCGCTCGCCGACGACAACCACGAGCTCTACGCCGCGGGTCAGCCGATGCTGACCGGATGGGTCTATCATTACGAGCGCGAGATGTACCTGATCTTCGGGATCGGCTTCCTAACGATGCTGTTCCTGCTGGCGGTCTACTTCCGCAATATCGTCGGCGTGCTGATCCCGGCGATCGTCGCGCTGGTCAGCGCGACCTGGGGCTTCGGCTTCGCCAGCGTGCTCGGCTACAACCTCGACCCGCTGATCATCGTGGTGCCGATCCTGCTGGTGGCCCGCGCGCTAAGCCATTCGGTGCAGATGTGCGAGCGCTACTTCGAGCTCTACGACGAGGAGCACGACGTCGCGCACGCCTGCATCCATTCGTTCGTCAGCCTCTTCCCGCCCGGCTTCGTGGGCGTGGTCTGCGACGCCGCGGGTATCTTCCTGATCGCGATCGCGCCGATCGGGGTGGTGCGCAAGCTCGCCTTCGTATGCGGCCTGTGGTCGCTCTCCCTGGTTATCACCGCCATCACCCTGACCTTCGTACTGCTCTCCTTCTTTCCGCCGCCGCGCAACGTCGAGGAACTGGTGCTGAGCAGCGAGCATCACGAGGGCCCGCTCTACGCGATTTTCCAGGCGATCGCGTTCTTCTCGGCCACCCCGGCCCGTTCGATCGGCACCTGTGCCGCATTCCTGCTGATCGTCGTGCTCTCGATCTTCTCGGCCCACGGCCGCGTGATCGGCGACGTCAATCCCGGCACCTCGCTGTTATGGCCGACCTCGCCCTACAACACCGCGGTGCGCGAAATCAACCAGCGCCTGGCCGGCTTCGATATCTTCCAGGTGGTAGCCGAAAGCGACAATCCGCTGGGCGGCGTACTGACCGCGCAAGGCCTCGAGACCATGCAGCGCCTGGAGCGCCACATGGCGGAGGACCCGCAGGTTGGCGGCACCTTCTCGTTCGCCGACCTGGTCTCGCCGGTCAACCGGCTGTTCCATGGCGGGCTGCCCAAGTTCAACGTCATCCCGGGCACCGATACCAGCGCCGCGATGACCTCGCAGCTCGCGATGAGCGGGGCGAGCCCGGGCGACTTCGATCGCTTCCTGGTGCCCGGCACCAACAAGGCGGCCAGCATCAGCGTCTGGTACAAGGACCATCGCGGACCGACGGTCGCGCGCGCGCTTGAGCGGGCCCGCGATTTCATCGCCCGCAACCCGATGCCCAAGGGCTTTCGCATCCGGCTCGCCACCGGGACCATCGGGCTGCTGGCGGCCGTCAACCACATCATCGAGCCGCTCGAGCTGGTGAGCGTCATCCTGATCTCGCTCATCATCTTTGCCATCACGTCCTTCGTCTACCGCTCGTTCACCGCCGGCTTCCTGTTGCTGCTGGTCTCGAACATCGCCTACCTGATGACCTGCGCCGTGATGTACCTGAAGGGCATCGGGCTGGATGTCGACACCTTCCCGGTCGCGGCGGTGGGGATCGGAATCGGGATCGACTACAACATCTACCTGATGAGCCGGATGTCGGAAGAATACCTGGTCAATCCCGATTACTCGGTGCTGGTGCCGAAATCGATCTTCACCACCGGCAAGGCGATTTTCTTCACCGCCACCACCATGATCGCGGGCGTCGTGATCTGGTACTTTCTGTCAGACCTGCGCTTCCAGGCGGACATGGGATTGCTGCTGGCTTCGGTGATGCTTGCCCATGTCATCCTGGCGCTGTTTTTCCAGGCGGCGGTGATGCAGTTGGTCAGACCCAGATTCATCGGCAAACGCTCGACGCTGGGGGGCGAGGCCGCCGGTGCGGATGAGATCGGCAAGGCGGCCCTGAAGGCGGGCTGAGAGGAAGAGCGAGGTCGCACGACGAGACAAGGCTCCGGGGGAGGCGCCAATGAAAGGCAGAAGCGTAGCGGGAATTGCAGGTTTTCTGATCTGCGGATGGCTGGTGATGGCCGCGACCGAGGCGCGGGCCACGCTGGACTTCGGGCCGGTGCAGGTTACCGGCACTTACCAGTTGGTGACGGACTTCAACATGGGCGACACCAATCCGAACAACCTCGGCCTGACCAACCGGCCCGGCGATCCATTGCTCAATCTGCTGCAGAATTTCGTCGACCTGACGGTCTTCTACAAGTCCAGCGAGAACACCGGCTTCTTTTTCGAGCCGCGGCTATGGCACGACCTGACCAAGAGCGCCGATGACCACTACATCCAGTACGAATCGATGCCGGCCAATTTCCGCGGCGACGGCTACATGTTACGCGCGGGCGGCAACGACATGAAGGTCGAGATGTGGCAGTCGTACTTCAACTACCACGCCGGCAACCTGTTTCTGCGCATCGGCAAGCAGAACGTAGCCTGGGGCAACGACCTGGCGCTGCGCGTGCTCGACCAGGTGGACGCGCTCGATCTCAGCCAAGTCTTCTTCTTCGGGCGCGGTTTCGAGGAGTTCAGCCAGACTCGTATCCCGGAATGGATGGCGCTCGCGGAATATCAGATTCCGAACACCATCGTTCCCGACCTGTCGCTGGAGGCCTTTGTCAGCCCCGGCACCTGGACCCCGACCATCCTGCCCTCGCAGGGCGCGCCCTTCAGCGTCCTGCCGAGCATCTTCGATTTCCGCGACAGCGTGCAGATGGGGCGCCCGATCTACGGCACCCGGCTCTCGGGCACTTATGGCACCGTCAATTTCACGCTCAATTTTCTGAGCCGCCCGTACGCCAACGGCGTGGTCATACCGGGCAAGCTAATCTTCGAGTCGCTGAGCCAGTTGCCGGGTAACTTCTGTCCGCCCTGCTTCCGGCTGAAGGCCTTCGGCGAGCATCCGCGCTTCTTCATGTACGGCGGCTCGGTGGATTATCCGTGGGATTGGGCGGGGGCGGTGCTGCGCGCTGAGACCGCGGTCACCTCCAACGTGCCGTTCACCTACACCACCGGCGCCAGCATTATCACGCGGCCGCAGATCCAGCAGTTCTTCTCGATCGATCGGCCGACCTATATCGTTCCCGGCCTCGATTCGCTGTTCATCAACATGCAATTCGAGGAGATTTACACCGCCGGCAGTCTCCAACACGTGACCCAGAACAACGCCACCGGCGCAAATATCACCAGCGCGCAGCAGTTCGTCACGGTCTTCTTTCAGCAGCCGCTCTTTCAGAAGCGGATCGACCTCGAATTTCTGAGCGTCATCG
>JBGPMT010000197.1:0-6223 GCA_041487135.1 Binataceae bacterium (SeqCode)
CTCCGGCAGCGCCCGCGAATTGGCGCATTGGAAGACCACGTCGGCGCCCCGCCCGCCGGTATGCTCCAGCACCCACTGGCGACGCTGCTTGAGCTCGGGCGTTTCGTCCAGATTCAGCACCGCATCGGCGCCCCATTCCTTGGCCACTTTCAGCCGCGCCTGCGGCGCCCCGATCACCAGCGCCCGCTTGGCGCCCAAATCCTTTGCCACCGCCAGCGAGTAAAGGCCTAGCGGCCCGCAGCCCAGGATCAGCACGCTCTCGTGGCTCCCGAGCGCCCCGAGCTGCTCGTAGCCGTGCATCACCGTGCGCAGCGCGCAGGCTGCCGATGCCGCCAGCGGCGAACTCACTTCCTCCGGCACGCGGATGAAGCTCCCGCCCGGCGGGTAGTAATGATACTCCGCACAGCCCCCCAACAGCGCGCCGGGCGCCGAATGGCCGAAGCTCATGTTCTTCGCGCACAGCGTGGTCTGGCGCGTCACCGTGCAGTAGTAGCAATGCCCGCAATGCGGATACGACGCGATCACCCGCTCGCCGACCTTGAGCGGCTGGTTCATCAGGTCGTGGAGCTGCCCCCGCGTCTCGACCAGCCGCGAGCAGGTCTCGTGCCCCGGCACGAACGGCGTGGTGGTCGGCTCGATGAACGGCAGGTCTACACCGCCGCCCTCGGTCAGATGCCCCTGCCAGCGATGCGCGTCGGTGCCGCACAGCGTCGCCGCCTCGACCCGCGCCAGCGCCCCACCCGCAGCTATCTCCGGTATCGGCACCTGCCATACTTCCAGCGGCGCATTGAACTTCGTCACTACCGCTACCTTGCTCTCTGCCATCACACTCTCTCCTTGCCGATTATTGGGGCCCCGGGGAAGACCACTCCAGGCTCTCGCAGCCCGAATGATAGACGCGCAACATTCTGTGTCAAGCTGAGCCGATGCGCGGTTGAGCGCGGTTTGTCTTGACATACGGAAATCGCGGGTCTAAAGCCGAGTAACGTTTCGCGGGAGATTTTCGGATGACCACTTCTTTGGGCCTCAAGGACAAGGTCGCGATCGTTACCGGCGCAGGTTCGGGTATCGGGCGGGCGACCGCGCTTCGGCTGGCGGCTGAAGGAGCCAGGGTCGTCGCCGCCGATCTCAATGGATCGCATTGCGAGCAGACCTGGTCGATGTTGAAAGACGCGGGCGCCGAGGCGGCATGGCAGCGGGTCGACGTCTCGAAAGCCGCCGAGGTAGAAAGCCTGGTGGCTTTCGCCGTCAAGACCTTTGGCCGGCTCGACTGCGCGGCCAACAACGCCGGGATCCAGGGTGAGATCGTTGCGACTGTGGATTGCAGCGAGGAAAACTGGGATCGCATCATCAACACGAATCTCAAGGGCGTCTTCCTGTGCCTCAAGTACGAGTTGCGACAGATGCTTAGCCAGGGCAGCGGCGCGATCGTCAATACCGCGTCGAATTTTGGCCTGGTGGGATCGGCGCAGATGCCGGCTTACTCGGCGAGCAAGCACGGCGTTGCCGGACTGACCAAGACCGCCGCGCTCGAGGTGGCGCAGCGCGGCATCCGCGTCAACGCGGTCTGCCCGGGGCCCACGCTGACGCCGCTCTCTCAAGGGGCCATCAACCTCGACCCGTCCATCCCGGACGCGATTATGAGCCGCCTGCCGATTGCAAGATGGGGCAGCGCGGAGGAGATTGCGGAGGCCATCGTATGGCTCTGCTCGGATGCGGCGCGGTTCGTGGTCGGCGCGATCGTACCAGTCGACGGCGGATACGTAGCCCAGTAGAGTAGCCGGGGGATATGCTGAGCGGAATTATTCGGTAATCTCGCAAGGAGATCGACCATGATCATTCGCGGCGAACAGAACGGCAAGGTAGTGCTCGTCAACCAGACCGATCACTCGCAGCTGGTGGGCCAGTTGGCGTCGCATTGGGGCAATTCGGAGTTCGACGCGCCGCGGCCGTACGAATCGGTCGTGCGGGCCGCGATCTATCATGATTTCGGCTGGCTGCCATACGAAACCACGCCCGGCTCCGATCCGAAGTCCGGCAAACCGTTTGGCTTCATGCAGGTGGGCTTGCAGAAGTCGCAGCTTAACGCCTATCGCTGGGTGGTCGATTGGATGAACGATCTCGATCCGTACTCGGCGCTGATCATCTGCATGCATCGCACCGGGCTGTGGCGGGCCCGCTACCAGGCGATCGAGCACCCCACGGCCTTCAACCTGAACAACCCGTCGCCGGAGGTCGCGAAGTTTATCAGCGACAACGAGCAGTGGCAGGAGGCGCAGAAGAAGCCGTTCGACGCCAATGAACTCAGGGTCAACTACCGGCTGATGCAGGTATGGGATCTGCTCGGGCTTTACTTCTGCTGCCAGGATGTCTGCGATGATTTCATCGAGCCGGTTCCGGTGAAGTACACGAGCAACGGCGATAAAGGCGTGAAGCTGAGCATGAAGGCGGAGAGCAAGACGCGGGTCGCCTTCTCGCCCTACCCGTTCGACGTGCGGCCGCTGAAGGTGCAACTGCGCCTCAAGCATCTGCCGGCCGCGACCTTCGACGGCGACCCCGATTTCCGCAAAGGCTATTTCCAGGCCCGCAACGAGATGATGGAGTTCGAGCTGGTGTAATTCCGCATCCGGCGGAACCCGAAGAGCGCAAAAATACCCCGGGCGACACCGCTCGGGGTATTTTTTTTTTCGCCGGGCCTGGAGAGAGCTAGAGTTCCTTGATGCGCGGATAGACTTCGCGCGCGAAAAGCTCGAGTCCCTTGATGGTTTCGTCCGGGGTCACGAAACCCGCCTGCCCCATCATGAGCAGGTTGCCGAAGCCGCCGACGTGATCGTAGAGCGCCTTGATCTGCTTGTAGACTGAATCGGGAGTGCCCGCGAACAGCACGCCCTTCTTGAGTTCCTGGTCGGCGGTGGTGCTGCGGCCGAAGGCGGCGAACGGGCCGTCGCCCTTCAGGATCTTCATCACCGTCGCCGTCGAGTGATAGCCGGGCGGGTTCACGAACTGCATCGGCACCCGGTTCGAGTTCAGGTACCAGAGCAGCTTCTCGCCGACCGCTACCGCCTTGGCATCGGTATCCGCGGTGTAAACCAGGGCCGCGTAGGCCAGCCGATCGAGCGGCGTCTCCTGGCCAAGCTCGGTGCGGCGGCGGCGATACGAGTCGAACACCGGCCGCGTCGCGTCGAAGCCGGTCAGAAAGGTCGCGACCACGTGCCCGCGCTCGGCGACTTTCAGCGCGCCTTCGGGGCTGGTGCTGGTAATCCAGACGGGCGGGTACGGCTGCTGGAGCGGGCGCGGCCAGATGTTGACCTGCCGATGGCGAAAATATTTCCCTTCCCAATAGAACGGGCCGTCGTGCGACGACCAGGCCTTGATAATCAGGTCGAACGCTTCCCAGAAGCGTTCCTGCATATCGACCGGCCGGCTGTTCATCGCCGAAATTTCGTAGGGCACCCCGCGTACGAAGCCGGCGTCGAGCCGGCCGTGAGAGATGCCGTCGATGATCGACATCTCTTCCGCCACGCGCACGGGTTCGCGGCGGTTGGCGATCGGATTGCCCAGGATCAGGATGCGTCCGCGCTTGGTCACCCGGGCCAGGATCGCGGCGGTCAACGGCACGGCGGAATTCATGCAGGTCGCGGTCTGATGATGCTCGTTGAGCATCAGGTCGAGCCCCAGCTCGTCGGCCGCGACCCATTCGTCGATATAGTCGTTGAAAAGCCGGGCGCCTTTCTCAGGATCGTAAATCCGGTTCGGCAGCTTCACCCGTATCGAATCGTATTCGGCGGGCAGATAAGGATAGGCGCATTCGCTGAAGAAATAAGCTTTCATCTCTAAAACCGGGGTTACCTGGTCCGGCCATCGGCGGCAAAGGGAGTTATATATTCTATCAGGCGGTCGGGCCGCTCAACCTGCGGCAGATGGCCGCATTCGGGTATGGTCTCGAACGCGGACCCGGGAATCGCCGCCGCAAATTTTCGCCCATACTCCGGGCTCACCAATCCGTCGTTCTGTCCCCAGACGACCAGTGTGGGGATGTCGATGCGCCCGAGCCTGCCGAGCAGCTTGGGATTGTGCGCGTACGGCTCCCACAGATAGAGCGCCAGCGCGGCGCGATTTTTCGCGATATTCGCCAGCGCCTGCTCAGGGAGCGCCCTGGCGTCGATCTTGAACCTGGGTGGGTCGCGGAAGAGCAACCCCATCAGCTCTTCCTCGTAGATCGCGAACATGTCGGCGATATCCGGCGTTTCACGATCGCTCACCTTGATGCCCAGCGAGTCGACCAGGATCAGCCGCGAAAGGCGATCGCTGCATCTGACTGCGAGCTCCGCCGCAACCCATCCGCCCATCGAGCATCCGACGATCGCGACGTCGCTGAGTTCGAGCTGCTTCAGGAGGTCGAGGTAGAGGTAGGCAAGGTCGTCGACGGTATCGATATGGTCGGGCCGTGGCGATCCGCCGAACCCCGGATGGAGCGGCGCGATGACCTGAAACCGCTGCGCCAGCCGTGCCGCCAGATCGTGCTCGAAGCTGAATCCGGAGTCGAGCAGCAGGAGCGGCCGCCCGCGCCCCGTTCTCGAAAGCTGCAATTCGACTCCGCGGACATCGAGTTTTTCCAAAGTCATACCGCCCATCAATGATGAATGATCGGACCCGCGCGGAAAAGGCGTCGGCGCTACCAGCCCCGGAACCCTTACCGTGCGCCGAACTTTTAAATCCCGACCATGCGTGTGTCAAGCGCAGTGCCGAATTGAACGCCGGCGAGCGGTCCGTGTACAGTCCTCAGCAGCGTTCGATGATTGATCCATGATCACGAGAAATCGCCTGGCAGCGTGGATGCTGCTGATAATGATCGGGCTGGCTGACTGGATTTGGTCGACCCATGCCGGCCTCGCTTTTGTCGGCTGGCCCACGTTCGCGCTCTGGTTCAGCGGAGTAGGTTTTGTTGGGATCTTCTACGGTGTTTCAGGACGCAACGAACGCTTGGCCGATCTGGGTCATCAGATCGCACTATGGCTGGCCTTCTCGGCCGTCGGTATCGTCTTCACCTACGACGCCGCGAGCCTGCGGCTGCCGCTCAAGGACGCCGAGTTCGCCGCGATCGACGCGGCCATGGGTTTTAGCTGGCCGCATTGGTCCAGGTTGATCGAATCGCTGCGGCTGGTCGCGGACGCGTTCACGATCGCATACTTCGTGCTGCTCCCGGAGATCTTCCTGACGGTAATCTACTTCGCTCATATCGGCCGCAACGACCGCAACGACGAGTTTCTGTGGACCACGATGGTGTCGCTCATCATCTGCACGATCCTCTCCGGTTTTTTTCCGGCCGTCGGCCCCTGCGCTTACTTCTTCGGCGATAAGCCGCGTTTCATACAACACCTGCTAAGCGTTCGCGCCGGTGATGTAAAGACCTTTTCGCTCGGCCATATGGAAGGAATAATCACCTGGCCTTCGTTTCACGCGGTGCTCGCCGTCCTGACGCCGTATGTCCATCGCCCACCGATGCGGACCTTCGTGCCGGTCGCGGCAGTGAACGTTTTGATGTTGATCTCGATTCCAATCAACGGATGCCATTACCTGTTCGACCTGCTGGCGGGGCTCGCGCTTGCTTTCGCGAGCATCGCGATCGTCAGAGGCGCAATCCGGATGGGATGGCTTTGCGCGTGATGCGCAGACGCCCGCGGGTGATGGTTGGCCGGCGGACTCTAATCGGTGATTCGATGGAGCCGCTCGTCGAACGGACTGCCCAGCAGCGGCTGCAATTTGCTGCGAAAGCTCCTCGTGTGGTCGGCGGCCAGATGCTTCTCGAACGCCGCCTGGCTTTCCCATACCGCCACGATCGTGAAGTGATTGGGCCGCGAGGGTTCCTGTAGAACTTCGAAGCGCACGACCCCCTGGTCGCGACGGCTTTCGGCGCCGAACTCGCGGAGCAACTTGGTACCGTCGGCGGTGTAGCTCGGCATGATGTCGACGTGCGTGACCCCATAGATTCGATCGTCTGCGGCTGCTGCCATCTTATGCTCCTGTTTTCGTCATCGTCAATTTGAGCCGTTCCTCACGATGGATGACGGCGGAGCCGGACCGCTCCCCAGATAACCAGCGCTGGACAAACCATCAGCAGCGCGGCAAACAAGCCGGTCCAAAAAGAGACGCCAAACGCCAGCAGCACGAAAGCCGCAACCAGCATCGCGAGGAGCGGACAAAGCCAAAGCCAGCGGTCCAG
>JBGPMT010000198.1:0-6153 GCA_041487135.1 Binataceae bacterium (SeqCode)
CGAATGCCGCCTGACGCGGCTGGCCGAGTTGATGCTGGTCGATATCGACAAGGAAACGGTCGACTTCGTCCCCAACTTCGACGGCTCGCAGCAGGAGCCCGAGGTGCTGCCCTCGCAGATTCCGAACCTGCTGATCAACGGCTCGGACGGGATCGCGGTCGGGATGGCGACCAATATCCCGCCGCATAACCTGGGCGAGGTCTGCGACGCGCTGCTGGCGCTGATCAAGAACCCCGACCTGCCGCTGGCCAAGATTCTCGACATCATCCCGGGGCCCGACTTCCCGACCGGCGGGCAGCTTTTGGGCCGCGCCGTGGTGCGCCAGGCCTATCTGACCGGGCGCGGGATTCTCACGATGCGGGCGCTGGCCGCGATCGAGACCGACAAGCGCAGCGGCCGCGCCTCGATAATCGTGCGCGAGATTCCCTACCAGGTTAACAAGACGCGGCTGATCGAGCGGGTAGCCGACCTGGTCAACGAGCGCCGGATCGAGGGTATCAGCGATCTCCGCGACGAGTCGGATCGCGACGGGATGCGAATCGTGATCGAGCTCAAGCGCGACGCCGAGCCGCGCATCGTGCTCAATCAGCTCTACAAGCTGACGCAGATGCAGGAGAGCTACGGGCTCATCATGCTGGCGATCCACGAGGGGCGCCCGCGCGAATTGAGCCTGCGCGACATGCTGCTCGCGTTTTTGGAGCATCGCGAACGCGTCATCACCCGCCGCACGCTGTTCGAGCTGCGCCAGGCCGAGGCGCGCCTGCACGTGCTCGAAGGCCTGCTGATCGCGCTCAAGAACCTCGACGCGGTGATCAAGCTGATTCGCGCCTCGAAAGACGCCGAGTCGGCGCGCAGCGGCCTGATGAGCCAGTTCAAGCTGACTCAGGTGCAGGCCCAGGCGATCCTCGACCTCACGCTGCGCCGCCTGACCTCGCTCGAGCGCGACAAGATAACCGCCGAGCATCAGGAGACCGAGGCGACCATCGTGGGCCTCAAGCGGATCCTGGCCGACCGCGCCGAGCTGCTGGCGATTATCGCCGACGAGCTCAAGGAGATCCGCAAGCAGTTCGCCGACGCGCGCCGCACGCAGATTATCGAGGCCGAGGGCGACTTCTCGGTCGAGGATCTGATCGTCGAGGAGGACGTGCTGATCACCGTCAGCCACGGCGGCTATATCAAGCGCACGCCGCTCTCGCTCTATCGCACGCAGCGGCGCGGCGGACGCGGCAAAATCGGCGCCAGCACCGGCGAGGAGGATTTCGTCGAGCAGCTGGTGGCGGTCTCGACTCACGACCGGCTGCTGTTCTTCACCAGCGCCGGCAAGGTCTACCAGCTAAAGGCCTACGAATTGCCCGAAGCGGGGCGCGCCGCGCGCGGACGCTCGATCGCGAATCTGCTGAGCCTCGCCGAGGGCGAGTCGCTGTCGGCCTTCATGCCGATCCCCAAGGAGACCGCGGGCAAGTACGCGTTCTTCGCCACCCGGCGCGGACGCGTCAAGAAGACCGAGCTCGAACAGTTCGCCAATGTCCGCTCGACCGGGATTATCGCGATCAGCCTCGAAGACGGCGACGAGCTGGTGGGGGTGCGAATCACCGACGGCCATCAGCAGATCGTGCTCTCGACGCGCGCGGGCCAGGCCATCCGCTTCGCCGAGGAAGAGGTGCGTCCGATGGGGCGCGGCACGCAAGGCGTGATCGGGATGGAACTCGAGGCGGGCAGCGTCAAGGACGGCAAGACCGTCACGCTGGTCCAGGACGAGGTGGTCTCGATGGCCACCTCGCGCGACGACGAAACGCTCTTGACGGTCTCGGAGCTAGGTTTCGGCAAGCGCACCGCGGCCAGCGAATATCGCCTGACCCATCGCGGCGGCAAGGGTGTCATCACGATGAACGTGACGGACCGGACCGGCCAGGTAATCAACGTCCGGCAGGTCGGCTCCGACGATCAGGTGATGCTGATAACCGACAGCGGCAAGGTTATCCGGCTCGACGTGAAGACGGTCCGCATCACCGGCCGCAACGCGCAGGGCGTCAAGCTGGTAAAGCTCGACGAGGGCGAGAAAGTGCGCGCGGTGGCGAGACTCGCCGAGCGCGAGGAAGAGAGCGGCGCGAACGGCAACGGTGCCGCCGAACCCGACGATCCGGACGGCGCGCCAGGGAAGTGAGGCAGCCGTCGATCATCGATTGCTGATTTCCGCTCTTCTGACCAGAAAAGGGCGACTGATTTCCCTCTCCTTAATCCAAGGAGAGGGAGTTTACCCTGACGCGTAGACCCGATCGGCGGCGGCCAGCGCGGCGCCGCGGCGCACCTCGTGGCCCATCGCCGCGATGATCGATTCGAGCGCCCCGAGCAGCGCCGATACGTGCTGGCGCCGCGACGATTCGCCCAATGTTCCGATACGCCAAACCTTGCCGCGAAACGGACCGAGCCCGCCGGCGATCTCGATATTGTACTTCTGCAAGAGTTCCCGGCGCACCGCCGCCTCGTCGATTCCGGCCGGCGCGTTGACCACCGCGAGCTGCGGTAATCGATGACCTTCCTGCGCGGCCGGCTCGAGCCCCAGCGCGCCGAGCCCGGCGCTCAGCGCCGCGCCGTTTTCGCGATGGCGCCTAAAGCGCGCCTCCAGCCCCTCCTCGTGCGCGAGGCGCAAGCCCTCGTACAGCGCGTAGGTCATCGTGATCGGCGCGGTGTGATGGTAGACGCGCTCCTGGCTCCAGTACTGCTCGATCATCGCGATGTCGAAGTACCATGAGCGGCACTTCTGCTTGCGGGCCCGAACCGCGTCGCGGGCGGCCTGGCTGAAGGTGATGGGGGCGAGGCCCGGCGGCGCGCTGATGCCCTTCTGCGTGCAGCTATACGAGACATCGACGCGCCACTTGTCGATTTCCACCGGGATGCATCCGAGCGAGGTCACCGTATCCAGCACCAGCATCGCGCCATGTTCGTGCGTAAGGCGCGAAATCTCCTCGACCGGCTGCCATACCCCGGTCGAGGTTTCGGCGTGCACCAGGACCACCAGCTTCGGCCGTTTGATCTTCTTGAGCGCCGCGGCAAGGTCCGCGGGCTCGATGATGCGGCCCCAGGGCGATTCGACTCGATGGACCCGCGCGCCCATCCGCTCCGCGCAATCCGCCGCCCGCCCGCCGAACACGCCGTTGACGCCGACCACCACCTCGTCGCCGTCCTCGACCAGGTTGACGATCGCGGCCTCCATCCCGGCCGAGCCGGTGCCGGAGACCGGAAAGGTGAGCTCGTTGCCGGTCTGAAACAAACCGCGCAGGAGCTTCTTCAGCTCGTCCATGACGGCGGCGAAATCGGGGTCGAGATGGCCGACCACCGGCGCCATCATCGCGCGCATCACCCGCGGATGGACGTTGGAGGGTCCGGGCCCCAGCAAGGTGCGCTGGGTGGGGTTCAGTTCCGGGGCGTTTGCCAAAGCGATTCTCCTCCGGGCCGGGATCGATCGTCGGCGTCGCTTAGGCTGGAAATCCGGTACTCCCGCGACGCCACGAGAAATTATTCGCGCTATTATGACTGTATCCGTCGTCCGCCGCAAAACCACGCCGGCTTTACGGCGCGCCGGTAGTGTTCGTGCTACAGTGGCGGGCGCGATGGAGACGAACGGCGCCGCCGCCACCTCAGTCGATCAGCATCTGAGCGCGGAATTGCGCGAGATCGTCGGCGAGTCCGCGATAGTATGGCGGGCCAGCGAACTCAAGGTCTACGAATGCGACGGCTGGACGATCGAGAAGAGCCGGCCCGATCTGCTGGTGATGCCGCGCACGACCGCCGAGGTCAGCGCGGTCCTGAAAGCCCTCCATAAACGCAAAATCGCGTTCGTGCCGCGCGGCGCCGGCACCGGTCTCTCCGGCGGCGCGCTGCCGCTCGGGGCGCCCGTGATGATCTGCACCTCGCGCATGAACCGGATTCTGTCGATCGATCTCGCCAACCGCCGCGCCGAGGTCGAAAGCGGCGTCGTCAACCTGCACGTCTCCAACGCGGTCAAAGCCGGCGGCTATTTCTATGCGCCCGATCCGTCCTCGCAGATGGCCTGCACGATCGGCGGCAACATCGCGGAGAATTCCGGCGGACCGCACACCCTCAAGTACGGCGTGACCACCAATCACGTGCTGGGCGTCGAGCTGGTGCTGCCCGACGGCGAGATCGTCGAGCTGGGCGGCGCGGTCGAGGATCGATGGGGCTACGACCTGGTCGGCGCGCTGGTCGGCGCCGAGGGCACCACCGGGATCGTCACGCGCGCGACGCTCAAGCTGATGCGCGAGCCGCAATCGCGGCAGACCCTGCTCGCGATTTTCGCCGACGTCGAAAGCGCGACCCGCGCGGTCTCGGCGACCATCGCCGCCGGAATCATCCCGGGCGCGATCGAGATGATGGACCGGCTGATAATCCGCGCGGTCGAGGCCGCCTTTCATCTCGGATTGCCCGACGACGCCGAGGCGGTGCTGATCATCGAGCTCGACGGGCTGTCGGCCGGGATGAGCGAGCGACTCGAGCGCGTGAGCGAGCTGATCCGCGGATGCGGCGCGCGCGAAATAAGAGTCGCCCGCGACGAGGCGGAACGCGCCAATATCTGGAAGGGGCGCAAGCGGGCCTTCGGCGCGGTCGGGCGGCTGGCTCCGAATTACGCCACCCAGGATGGCGTCGTGCCGCGCACGCGGCTGCCGGAAATCCTGCGCTTAATCGCCGCGATTGCGCAGCGCTATCGCCTCCGGATCGGCAACGTCTTTAACGCCGGCGACGGCAATATCCATCCGATTGTGCTGTACGACGAGCGCGACGCCGATGAAGTGCGGCGCGCGATCGAGGCCGGGCGCGAGATCCTGAAGGCCTGCGTGCAGTTGGGCGGCAGCCTAAGCGGCGAGCACGGGATCGGCGCCGAGAAGATCCACGAGATGCCGCTTCTGTTCTCGCCCGACGATCTGATGGTGATGACCGAGTTGCGCCGGGTCTTCGACCCCGAGCAACGCTCGAATCCCAACAAGATTATCCCGACGCCGGGCGCGTGCGTGGAAGTCACCATGCCGCATCGGCAAGCGGCGCTCTAGCGATGCGGCTGGCGCAGGAGACAGAGGCGCGCAACCCCGCCCTCAGGGTCGCCACGGAGCTCAGCACGCTGGTCGGCGCAGACCGCCTGCGCACGCCCGAGGGACGCGAGGCGCTGGCGGCCGACGTAATCGTCGAGCCGCGCACCGCCGACGAGCTTTCCGCGATCGTCTTCAAGTGCGAGGTCGACGGCATTTCGCTCGCTCCGCTCGGCGGCGCCCGCACGCTCTCCGAGCTGCGCCGCCATCCCGTGACCCTCGGCGTATCGCTCGCCCGGATGGCGCGGGTCATCGCCTATGAGCCCGACGATATGACCGTCACGGCCGAAGTCGGCGTGACGCTCGGCGCATTGAACCAGTTGATGGCGCCGCGCCGGCAGCATCTGCCGCTCGATCCCCCCGATCCCGCCAGCGTCACGCTGGGCGCGCTGATCGGCGCGGCTAAGGCCGGAGCGCTGCGGCTTTCCGAGGGCACGGTGCGCGACCTGATGATCGGCGTGCGCTTCGTCGGCCACGGCGGGCGTATCGTGCGCGGCGGCGGACGGGTGGTCAAGAACGTGGCCGGCTACGACCTGATGAAGGTGATGACCGGGTCGTACGGCACGCTCGGAATCGTGATCGAAGCGACCTTCAAGGTGCGCCCGATGCCCGAGCGCTACACGCTCGCCGCTCTCTCCTGCAGCAACCCCGCCGCGGCCTTCGAGGCGGCCACGCGGATTCACGATGCGCTGCCGCTGGTCCATCTCGAGGTCCTGAGCCCGGGCATCGCGCAGAACCTCGGCATCGCGCCGGAACAATTCGGGGTCGTCGCGGGCTTCTGCGGCAACCGCGATGAAATCAACTATCAGGCCGAAAAGATCCGCTCACTGGCCGATGGCGCCGAGCTCGAGGTCGTCCAGCTCGCCAGCGCGCTCCGCCTCTACCAGCGGCTGCGCGATTTCACGCTGCCGGTGCCCGGAATCACCGCCCAGGTCGCGACGCCGCCCGCGGCGCTCGCGCGATGCCTGCAGGATTGCGGCGTCGAGTTCCGCGCCCATGCGGGATGCGGCGTGGCCGAGCTTTTCATGCCCAGGGAACCGCCCGCGGAGGA
>JBGPMT010000199.1:0-6145 GCA_041487135.1 Binataceae bacterium (SeqCode)
CGGCTAGTGAGCGCGCGCGTCAAAGTCGACGAGGACCTGCCCCGGCAGATTGCCGACCTGCTGACGGCGCGCGGCCACAACGCAGCAACGGTGGTGGGGCAGGGCTGGCAGGGAGTTTCCGACGATGTTCTCTGGCCGCGCGTCCAGAATGAGGGACGCTGGCTGATTACGGCTGATAAGGGGTTCGCCGATCTGCGCCGACATCCGCCCGGAAGCCACGCCGGCGTGATCCTGCTGCGGTCACAGGAAGAGAGCCGTCGCGCGTACCTGGAGCTTGCCGCGATTGCGCTTGAGCGGCTCAAGCTCGATGAGATTGCCGGCGCCGTCTTGGTAGTGACATAGCGCGGCGCTCGCATCCGCCGCGCGCCAATTTCCTGAAATCTCTTAGGCTTCGGCCTGCTGCCGCGGGAGCGTCGCGGTCTTAAGCGGCGCCATCTCGCGCGCGACGGCCGCGTCCTGGTCGGCGAAAGCGACCAGGTCCTGATAAAGCCGCGCGCCCGCGGCCAGGAAGAAAGCGACGGTTGCGTAGGCGACCGCGACGGCCAGCAGGTCGAGCAGGAAGACGATCGTGCCGACCGTGCCGGTCAGAACCCCGACCGGGCCGAGGATGCGGCTGATGACGATGAACGTGCCGCCCGCCCACGCGTTGTATCCCGACCATACCGCCAGGAAGACCGCCACCCGGGCGGCGACCTTGAAGAACCGCCCGCGTATCAGATCACGGCTGTAAAGCAGCGCCGGCCAACTGCGCCGCGAATCGAGCACCAGCGCATATTGCGCGAAATAGACCCAGATGAACGCGAGCACACCGGGTATCACCAGCAGCACGAGGCCGACCCCGATTACCAGCACTTGCAGCAGCGCGATCCAGAAGAAGGCGGGCACCAGTTCGATCGAACGGCGGTAGACCGCTAACGCCTCGCCGATCGCGCCGGTCGCGCGTGCGCCGGTCTGGATCCGATCGAGCGTGCACAGCACCACCAGGTTGACGATCAACGTCACGACGATCGAGACGATCTGCAGGACCATCACGGCCCAGTTCGGCACCGGCAACGGCTCGGAGGGGGCGGCGGGCGTGTATGGTACCTGCACCAGCGTGAGGCCCACGCTGTGGACCCCGGCCCCGAAATGGCGCGCCACGATCGATTGCAGGTTGATGGCGTCGGGCAGCAGGCACAGCGCGGAGATCAGCACCAGCGGCGCCAGCACCAGCGCGAGCACGCCTACGTTGCCGCGCAGATCGTTGACCGCATTGGCCAGATAGATGAAGCTGCTTTTTAGCCGCGGCTGCTGGGCCACAATGCTCACGAGGTTGGCATCCAGCGCGCCCTCAGACAAGGGATGCTATACTCCGGACAGCGCTTAGGCCTGCCGGTTTGTAGAAGAAGGTTTGTTATGGCTCAAGACGAACGGGCGGCAAAGATCGAGGAAGAAAACCGGAACATCCGGCGACTCCGCTTCCTGGTCAACCTGACCCACGCCACCATCGCGCAGGACGGTTCGATGACCCTCGAACAGGCCTGGGAGCATGTGCGCGCGCTCAAGGGAGCGGCGGTAGCGATCTTCCCGGGCAAGGAGGAAACCTTCGATCTGATCTACCTGCCGCGCTTCTCGCGCCTGCTCGCCGAGCGCTTCCGCGCCAACTGAAGCGGCCCGGCCCCGATGAAGCGGCTCGGCGGGCTTATCGCGCTTCCCGACGGCTCGACCCGCCCGGGCAGGGTGAGTTTCTCCGAGTGTATCGAATCAGTTGAACTGATTTCGGAGGAGTCCGCGGACCAGGTCCTGCCGGGGCCGATCGATCTGCAGGTCAACGGCGCCGGCAAATTGAGCGTCGCCGGCTCGTCTCCCGAGGAAATTCTCGAGATCGCCCGCGTGCTCGCACGCGAGGGGACCACCGCCTTCCTGCCGACCGTGATTACCGCGCCGCTCGAACGGATCGAGGCGGCCGACCGCGCGATCGCCGGCGCGCGCGCGAAACAGAATGGCCGCGCGGACGGGGCGGTGATCCTCGGGATGCATCTGGAGGGACCGTTCATCTCGCCGGCGCGGCGCGGCGTCCATCCGCGATTAACCCTGAAGCCGACGGGTCAGGCCTTGGAACGCGTAGCGCAGCTCGCCTCGCTGCGGCTGATCACGCTCGCACCCGAGCTCGACGGCGCGCGTGCCGCGATCGCCGCTTTGGTCCGGCGCGGTATCGTGGTATCGCTCGGTCATAGCGAGGCGACGCTGGAGCAGGCCAACGACGCGATCGCAGCGGGGGCCCGGATGGGCACGCATCTGTTCAACGCGATGCGCCCGATGCATCACCGCGACCCCGGAATTGCGGTCGCGATGCTTTCGTCGCAGGCTTATACGGCGGTGATTCCGGATGGAGTGCATGTGCATCCGGCGATGCTCCAACTGGCGGTCAAGGCGCGCGGCGCGGCGGGGATTATACTTACCACCGACCGGGCGCCGCTCAGTGGCGAGGTCAAGGCCAAAGGCGGTGCGGCGCGGCTTGCCGATGGCACCCTGGCCGGGAGTATCATCTCGATGATTGACGGGATGCGCCTGATGGTCGAGCGGGCCGGGGTCACCGTCGGCGAGGCGGCGCGGATGACCGCGACAAATCCGGCGGCGGTTCTGGGACTCGCCGATCGCGGGCGGATCGAGCCGGGAAGGCGCGCGGACTTGATCGTGCTCGACCGCGAACTGAGGTTGAAGGCCGTGTTTATCGGCGGACGCGAAGTGCACTGAGATCGTCTGCGCGCTTGACCGGCCCGGAGTATCATGGCGCTCAACAAGAGCTGTATCGGCAGGGAATACCCGGCGGTTGAAACGCGCGTCACGCACGAGGCGATCCGGAACTACGCGCTCGCCTGCAACGACGATAATCCGCGTTTCCTCGATCCCGCGATCGCTGGCGGAATCATTGCGCCGCCGCTGTTCGGGGTCACCGTTACCTGGGAATCGCTGCTGCGCGCCTGCGGCGATCCGGAGGTCGGCGTGGACGTGATGCGGCTGCTGCACGGCGAGCAGGATATGGAGTTCCTGGGCCCGATTCGGCCGGGCGACCTTATCACCTCGCGCTCGCGAATCGCTTCGATCGAGACCCGCGCAACCGGCGAAACGCTCGACATCGAGCTCACCGCGCACAACCAGAATCGCGAGCCGCTGCTGCGCGCGATTACCGGCATCTTCATCCGCGGCGCACGGCGCGAGCGCGCGGCGGCGCCGGCTGCGGGAGCGCATGAAGCGGCCCGGCCCGAAGGCGAGCCGATAGTGGTCACGAACCAGACCATCGACCGGGATCAGACGGTTCGCTACGCCGACGCCTCCGGCGACCGCAATCCGATTCACGTCGACGAAAACGTCGCGAAGATGGTCGGACTGCCGGGGATTATCGTGCACGGGCTCTGCACGATGGCGTTCGTTTCCCGAGTCATCGTCGATGCGCTCTGCGATCGCGATCCGGCGCGGCTGAGACGCCTGCGCGTGCGCTTCGTCCGCCCGGTTTTTCCCGGCCAGACGATCAACACTCTGGTCTGGAGCGACGGGGAACACGCCGGGCGGCCGCGCTATGCCTTCGAAACCTGCAACCCCGACGGCCAGGCGGTGATTCGCGGGGGAATCGCCGAAATCGCGCGCTCGCCCAGGTGAGAACGCCGTGACCGGCAAGCTGACAATCGGGCTTAGTCTTTCGCTCAGCGGATCGTATGCCGCGATGGGGCGGCAGGCGGAAGCCGGGCTGCGGCTGTTCGTCGCCGACGCCAACGCCGGCGGCGGGCTGGCGCTGGGCGGCGATCGCCACGAGCTCGCACTCGACTGCCATGACGACCGGAGCGATCGCGCGCGCTGCGCCGAGATCTATCGCTCGCTCTGTTTCGAAAACCGCGCCGATCTGATCTTCGGGCCGTACTCCAGCCGGCTGGTCCGTATCGCGGCCCCGATCGCCGAGCAGGCTGGACTGGTGATGGTGAACCAAGGCGGCGCCGCTGACGACCTCTACGAGCACAAGCTGCGGATGATCGTCGGCGTGCTGAGCCCCGCGAGCGAGTACCTCAAGGGCTTCGCGCGGCTGATAAGCGCGATGAAGTTCTTCCGCAAGCGGGTCGCAATCGTCGCGGCGCGCAACACCTTCGCGCGCGAGGTGGCTGCCGGGTTCGAGAGCGCCTGCAACGAACGGATCGCGTGGCGCCGCGGCGTCCGGGTGCGGGTCAAGTTCAGCGGCAACGTTGACCCTGCCGATCCTCCGGCCCATCTGCTGGCCGCCGTCGCGCGCAACCCGGTCAACGTGCTGGTCTCGGCGGGCAGCTTCGGTCATGACGTCAAGGTGATGCGCACGATCGTCGGCCGGGCGCTCAATATTCCCGTTCTGGCCTGTGTCGCGGCGGGCGTGGTCTGGTTCGGCACCGAGATGGGCGAGCAGGCCGAGGGGATCGTCGGTCCCAGCCAATGGGAAGAGGAGGCCGAGATCGACCCGGAGCTTGGACCGACCCCGGCCGAGTTTGGCCGCCGGATGCGCGAGCTTCAACCCGACGCGGTCTGCGACTACCCGGCCGCGCAGGCCTACGCCGCCGGGCTGCTGACGGCCGCCGCGTTGCAGGCCGCCGGCGCGCTCGATCAGAATCGGCTCCGCGCCGCATTCTCCGATCTAAGAACCACCACGCTCTTCGGCGGTTTCGCGATCGATCGGGTCACCGGCCGCCAGCTGAATCATCAGCTCATGCTGGTGCAATGGCACGGCGGAAAAAAAGTGATTATCGAGCCCGAGCCGCGCGACAACGCGGGCGCGATCGAGTTCCCGTCCGGATGGCGCCTTATCATGTCATCGTTTCAGATCTTCAAGCTGAGCCGCGGGAAGCAAGCCCCTCAGGATGACCAGGATTAGGCTCGCGCTGCCGGGACGCGTGCATCTCGCGATCGGCCTGATGTCCGGCACCTCCCATGACGGCGTAAGCGCGGCCGCCGTCGAGATCGACGAGCGGCGGCGGCCCCGGGTCAGGCTGCTTGCCTTCACGACCTATCCTTATTCCCAGCGCCTGCGGGCGCGGCTGCTCGAGGCGTCGGCCGGCGAGAAAGCCGGCGCGCGCGAAATTTCGTCGCTCAATTTCGAGCTGGGGGCGGCGTTTGGACGGGCCGCGATCGGCGTCGCACGGCGGGCGCGGCTTAAGCCGGAGCGCATCTCGTTCATCGGCTCCCACGGCCATACCTTCGCCCACCTGCCGCCGCGGCGCGCCGGGCGCGGGATGAGCGCCTCGACTCTCCAGCTCGGCGAGGCCGCGGTTATCGCCGCGATGACCGGTATTCCCGTGGTCGCCGACTTTCGTCCGATGGATATCGCGGTCGGCGGTGAGGGTGCGCCGCTCGCGCCGCTGGCCCATCTATGGCTCTTCGGCGACGCGCGGATGGGCCGCGTGGTGCAGAATATCGGCGGCATCGCAAATGCCACCTGGCTGCCGCCCGCGCGTAGAATCGAGACCGCGCGGCCGATCGCGTTCGACACCGGTCCGGGCGTAATGATGCTCGACGCGCTCGCGGCGCGGCTCACCGGCGGGAGATTACGAATGGATCGCGACGGCCGCCTGGCGGCGGCAGGCGCCGTCAGCGAGCAACTGCTCGCCGAGCTCATGGGCCATCCCTATCTGCGCCGGCGTCCGCCCAAGTCGACCGGCCGCGAGGAGTTCAGCCCCGACCAGCTCGCGACGATCCTCGCCCGGGCGCAGGCGCTCGGCGTCGGCGGCGACGACCTGGTCGCGACCGTCACGGCGTGGACCGCGCGCTCGATCGGCGACGGCTGCCGCCGCTTTATCCTGCCGCTGGGACGAATCGATCAACTGATTGCGACCGGCGGCGGGGCCCACAATCCCACCCTGATGCGGATGATTGCGGCGGAACTGCCGGAACTGGAAGTGATGACGGCCGACCGTGCGGGAGTCGACGGTGACGCGCTCGAAGCGGTCGCCTTCGCGATCCTGGGCTACCAGACTTTGCGCGGCAAACCCGGCAATCTGCCGTCGGTGACGGGCGCCCGCTCCGCGGCAATCCTGGGCAAGCTCACCCCCCCGCCGAGTCCGAGCGGCTCGAAATCATTCTGAGTGTTGCGAGAAATCAACCTCGTCGAGCAAAATGGAGATGGCACGCCGGTAACGGGCGCAATCCTAGC
>JBGPMT010000200.1:0-6051 GCA_041487135.1 Binataceae bacterium (SeqCode)
ACGAAAGTCAGATCGACGCGCTCGGTCAGATCGCGCCACCACGGCGTCATAATCGCTTCCTGGAAAACCGCGTCCGCCTCGCCGCGCTTCATGAACTCGAGACAGGCGTCGGGGCGCTCGGCCTCGACGAAGCGCCCGCCCCAGCTCTCGAGGCGCTCGCGCGTGATCCCTTCCAGCTCCAGGATCTTGTGCCCGGCCAAGCCGATATTGTTGACGCCGTCGTTGGTCGACGTGGCGATACGCAGCGGTGGGCGCCGCTCCCGCAGATCGTCGAACGAGCGGATGTTCTTCGAGGCGTGGACCGCGAGCACCAGGCGGTCGCGCTGCGGAATCGTGCCGAGCGCGCGCAGGAAGGGATACGGCTCGCCGGCATAGGGACCGCGCCCATCAAGCGCCATCCGCGCGAAGGCCGCCGGCGTGGTGAGCGCGAGGTCGACGGTTCCCCGACCGACCGCTTTCACCGAATCGACGCCGCCGCGCCCGTTCCAGGTCGCGAACCTGGAGTGAGGACCGGAGCGGTCGCCGACCTCCTGCGCCAGCCATCCACAGACCCGGTGCAGGTTCGCCTGCCCCCAATCGCCCATGAAGTGCAGCGTGACGGATCGCTTTAATGAGGGTCCGAGCGGCATGGTTATGTTCACCCCGCCTGACAGCTCTGGCGTAGTGAATTCCTATCACCGATTCGTCGCCGCGCCAAAACACAATTTTCCGGCCGCGGCGTCCGAACCGCCGCCCGCCGGCAGGTGAACTGTCAGTCGAGGTTGGCCGTCGCCTCGTGGACGTAGCACCATTCCCAGTTCTGTCCCGGCATTATCGAGCGCATCACCGGATGCTGCGTCTGCTGGAAGTGACGCGTGGCATGTTTTCCCGGCGAGGAATCGCAGCATCCGACGTGGCCGCATCGGCATTCCCTGAGCGCGACCCATTTGGTGCCCTCGGCCAGGCATTCCTCGCAGGCACCGGGGGTCTTGGGGGGCGGGAAGTCCTGCGCGGTCAGGCCCTCGAGATGCTCGCATTTTTTCGCTGCTGCCATCGGAGTCCTCCTCGATTTACAAACTGGGCGGCCCGATCAATTCCGCAATTGGCGCCAAGTTAGCGCCGTTGCACCGGGACCGGCGGCTTAACCGCCGGCGTTTCGCACCGCCAGGTAATGGACGCTGAAATATTTGCGATCATCGGTCCAGGTCCGTTCGATCGCAAAGCCGGCTGCTTGCGCCAGTTCGCCCAGGTCACGCAGGCTGTACTTGTAGGAGTATTCGGTGCAGATCGATTCGCCCTCGACCAGCAGCACTTCGCGCCCGTCAACCGGGACGCGCTGCTCGAGCCGGCTGACCAGATGCATCTCGATTCTGCCCTCGCGCGGATTGTAGAGCGCGTGATGCCAGAAGTTCTCGGGTTTGAACCGGGTTGCAAGCTCGCGGTTCATCCGCGTCAGCAGGTTCAGGTTGAAAGCCGCGGTAACTCCGTCGCGATCGTTGTAGGCGTTCTCCACCACGCGCGGGTCTTTCTTGAGATCCGCTCCGAGCAGCATCGCGCCGCCCGGGCCGCAGAGCTTGGCGGTTCGCTCCAGCAACTGGCGCGCCTCATCGGGCGTGAAATTGCCGATCGTCGAGCCGGGGAAATAGACCACGCGCCGCGCGGCCGGTCGGCCGGTTTCCGGCAGCACGAGCGGGCGCGTGAAATCGGCGCATAACGGCCGCACCTCGAGACGCGGGTAATCGCGGGCCAACACCCGCGCCGACTGCTCGAGCTGCTCGCGCGCGATCTCGACCGGGATGTAGGCGGCGGGTTCCGTCAGATGGTCGAGCAGGACGCGGGTCTTGATACTGCTGCCGCTGCCGTACTCGATCACGAGGCATCGCGGCCCCAGCATCGCGGCCATCTCGCCGGCGTAGCGTCTGAGAATCTCGAGCTCGGTGCGCGTCGGGTAATACTCCGGCAGCTCGCAAATCCTGTCGAACAGCCGCGAACCGGCCTCATCGTAAAAATACTTGCACGGCAGATACTTGCTCGGGGCCGAGAGTCCGCGAATCACGTCGCTCAGAAACTCCTCGGTGGAGGGTGCCAGATCGTACATGATGGTTGCTCAGCGGGATCTTCCGGGAAACTTGGCTCAGTCCGGATCCCGGGCCAGGCGGATGCCGCTGAACTGCCAACGGGCATCCGGCGGGAAGAAGTTGCGGTAGGTGCGGCGCGCGTGACTGCGCGGCGTGGCGCAGGAAGCGCCTCGCAGGACCATCTGGTTGCACATGAACTTGCCGTTGTATTCGCCCAACGCTCCGGGCAGAGGCCGATAGCCCGGATAGGCCGTGTAGGGGCTGGCGGTCCATTGCCATACGTCGCCATACAACTGATAGAGCGGCCCGCGATCGTCGGAGGCGGTACCGGCTGCGGGATGGAACCGGCCGGCCTCGATGAAATGGCCCGCGAGCGCAATCCCGGCAGCGGCGCTTTCCCATTCCGCCTCGGTCGGCAGCCGCGCGCCCGCCCATCGCGCGAAAGCGTCCGCTTCGTAGTAGCTCACGTGACAGACCGGCTCGGCGGGATTCAACGGTCCGAGCCCCGCCATCGTGACGATTGACCATTCGGCGCCGCGTCGATTCCAGTAAAGCGGCGCGGTCCGTCGCCTGGCATGCCGCGCGGCCCATCCATCGGACAGCCACAGCTCGGCGCGCTCATAGCCGCCGTCGGCGATGAACTCCAGGTATTCGGCGTTGGTCACGAGCCGGCTGGCGATTCGATAGGGATGGACGAAGACGCGATGGCGCGGCGATTCATTGTCGAAGGCGAACTCAGGGCCGTCATGCCCGATCCAGACCAGACCGCCCGCGAAATCGAGCCAGCGCATCGGCGGCGGCACGCCCGGGTCCGCTAGCGCCTCGCGGTAAACCGGATGGAGCGGATTCCCAGACCAGGCGTGCTTGAGATCGGTAATCAGCAGTTCCTGATGCTGCTGCTCGTGGTTTATCCCGAGCAGGATCGTCGGCGCCGCCTCGATGCCACAGGCAGTCGTGAGGACGCGGGTCATATGCTCGTCGACGTAAGCGCGATAGCGGAAGACTTCGGCCACTGTCGGCCGCGAGAGCAGGCCGCGCTCGGGCCGCGGCCATCGCGGACCCTCCGCCTCGTAATAGGAATTGAACAGGAAGCCGAATTGCGGATGGAACGGGCGGTAGTCCGGCAGGCATCGGCTGGCCACGAAGGTCTCGAAGAACCACGCCGTATGCGCCAGATGCCATTTGACCGGACTCGCATCCGGCATCGACTGGATGACGTAATCATCCACCGCCAGCGGCTCGCAGAGACTCTCCGTGAAGCGCCGAACAGTACGGTAATGGTCGGCCAAGGCGCCGCTTTGGGCCGCCGCCAGGGCAGGGTGCGTGGCTGAAGGATGCGCCGCCGCGGTGGCCGATCGAGGGCTGGCATTGGTGTCCATGGCAAGACCCCCCATCACGCTAACAGACCGATCCGCCGAATGCATACGGAATCAGACGGTGCCCGCTATTCTCCATGGCGCGATCGGGCGCGTTCAGCATCGCGCCCACGCCTGCAGCGGCGGATGAACTGGCGGGCATCGCTGCCCGCCAGCAATCTAATTTATGGCCTTACCAGCGCTTGTTGCCGCCGCGTCCGCCGCCGCCACCACCCCCACCGCTCCGATTTCCGCCGCCGCCACCACCGCCACCGCCGTATGACGACCCGCCGCCCTGCGGGCGTGGCTTGGCCTCGCTGACCTTGAGGTTGCGGCCCATGAACTCGCTGCCGTCAAACGACGAGATGGCCTTGGCGGCCTCAGCGGCATCGCTCATCTCGACGAAGCCGAAGCCCTTGGACTCGCCCGAGAACTTGTCGGTGATAACCGCGACACTCTCGACCTTTCCCGCCTGGGAGAAGAGCTCCTGCAGGTGCTCGTTTCGGACCGAGTAGGCAAGATTGCCTACGTACAATTTACTGGGCATGTGTAACTAAGCCTCTGTGTGATGGCCGGGAGCTCGCGAACGGAGAAGCGCGAAATCATTTTCGCGCCTTGGGTGCGGGACTCGTCCGAGCAGTTTCTTGAAGTGTATGCCCCCGGACCTCGCGAGTAAAGCCACCCCCGGACCCGGCCGCGCCCAACCCCGCCGGTCGGGTCTCTGCCCTCGTCGTTCCAGAGGCTACGCGATTGACGCTGCCGGGGTTATTGCGCTGCCGCTCTCCAGTGCGAGCTTTAATTCCGCCCTGCTGGTGCCGAGCGTCTTCAGCGTCGGGAAGAGTCCGCGTTGAAGGAATATGCGGGTGCTGATGCCCGCCCCGGTGGTTCGTAACCGTTCCTGGTAGTCATCGATCAGGCCGTCGCCCGGCATCTTGAAGCGCGCGATCACATATGCCAGATCCGCTAGCGTCCCAGGACGATCCTCCGCCATTTCGAGCTCGACTACGGCTCGGTAGAACCCTGCATGCGCGGCTTCATCCCGGCTCACGTGAGTGAAGATCGCCTGGAGCACTTCGTTGCCCTCGATAGCCGCGAGGTCCTTCTGCGCCTTATACGCGAGATAGGTCGCGGCCTCCTGTAACGCCCCGTAGCAGGCCATCTGGCGGCTGCTCGCGAACGGCAGGCTCCAGCTCTTGCCGAAAATGGTCGCCTCGAACTTCGCGAATTCGGCCTCCGATCGCATTCCCGAGCGTGTCAGATATTCGCGAAACACCAGGCCGTGCTTGGATTCCTCGTAGCTCCAGCAGGCCTGGAACCACGCCGCCCCGAACATCGAGCGGGTCAGCGCGATTCCGCCGCTGCTATAATCCGGCAGGTACAGTTCCTCGGCGCAAAAGGTCTCGACACATTGGGCTTTGCGCTCGCTGTTCTTCGAGCGGTCGAGCTTGTTCCACGGTATATCGTCGAAAATATTCCAGCGCCGTTTCTTTTCCGCCACCTCGAAAAATTCGAGGTAAAGGCGGTACATTTTTTCCCGAATCGCGGACGAAAAGGCCATCGAGCATCTTCCCTTATGCCGAGACCGCGCCTTCCGGGACACGGGCTGGAGCTTTGAACCGGAATTTCTATTTTGAATCCTGATTTAGACACTGACCGATACCAGCCGCTTTGTAAACGTACCCCTAAAGACTGGCAAGCGTAGTCCAATCGAGAGGGGGGTGAGATTAATGCCTGTGATGGTGATGGTAAGAACTCGCGAACGGAGAAGCGCGAAATCATTTTCGCGCCTTGATGCGTGACGCGCGTTCGAGCAGTTTGTTAAAGCGTACTCCCCCGGCCTCGCGAGTAAAGCCGTCTCTGCCAGCAGTAGCCTCTTCGCCAGCGTCATCGCGCTGATTAAGCGATATCCTTCCTGTCACTCGCTTATAAGCTTGAAAAAGTCGCGAACACGCTTCCATCAAAGATGACAGGGCGATATAAGGATATTTGGACGAATCAGCATTCGTTAGGAGCGGTATAATGGCTTTAAGCCGTGGTATTTTTCGGGCTTCGCTCATTAAGACAGTCTTAATCCTCGTGACCGTATTCCTGGTGACGCTCTCAGTCTCGCCGGCACGCGCCGAAACCGCGCGAAGAGCTAGCCACATGGTTCCTTCGGGAAAGGGATGGGGAGTCGAGGGAGCCAGCTCACCTTTTGCCGTGGTGACCGGCAATGGCATCAGTTGGCACGGCGGCCCGGTGATGCGCAACACGGTCAACGTTTATTTCATCTGGTACGGCAACTGGACCACTGGCCCCAAGCTATCAGACAGCCAGACCACGGTTACGCTGCTCGGCGCGCTGTTTGGAAAGGACGGAATTGGCGGCTCGGACTATGAACTGATCAACAGCACTTATGGGGATTCCAGCAGTAATGTCAGCGGGAATGTCCTGCTGGCCCGGTCGGCTATCGACTCCTATTCTCAAGGCAAACGGCTCAGCGATTCGAAAGTCCAGGCCGTGGTTTCCAACGCCATCAAAAATGGCAAACTGCCGAAGGACACCAACGGCATTTACTTCGTGCTGACCTCGTCGGATGTCGCTGAAACCTCCGGCTTCTGCACCCGTTACTGCGGATGGCATACGCGCGCGAACCTGCT
>JBGPMT010000201.1:0-5973 GCA_041487135.1 Binataceae bacterium (SeqCode)
CGCCGGGAGAGGGCGCGTTTCTGCCCTGCAGCTTCTGGCTCGCCGACAACCTGGCGCTGGCGGGACAGGGGGCGAAAGCGCGGGCGATGTTCGAGCGGCTGCTCTCCCTATGCAACGACGTGGGCTTGATTGCCGAGGAGTACGATCCCGAACTGAAACGTCAGATGGGCAATTTCCCACAGGCCTTCACGCACGTCTCGCTGATCAACTCGGCCTGCAATCTGAGCCTCGCGCGCGGCCCGGCCCATCGCCGCGCGGCCGGCTAGCGAGTGCCGCGGGCCCGGCGGTCGCGATCGGCTCGCACCCGTTGCTACGCCACCTTCTTGAACTCATCGGCTTCGCCATCCGCGCTACAGCGGCGGAAATCGTCCGCGCGATCCTCACCTGGCCTCTGGCTCGGACCCCGCTCGACCGAGAAGCCTGACACATACCAATTGGCAAGGGTGAGGAGCGCCAGTGCGCCAAGTGCGATCAACGAGATCGGAAGCGATGGCATAAACGTCATGACGTTACCTCCGTTAAGCCATCGGTGATGCGCAAGACCGATGCCAGCAAAAAAGGTCCGTGGACTCGACCAGCGTCACAAATTCTTAACCGGCAGAATGCGAAAACCTCGACATTTTGCGAAGCGCAGTGATCCTCAGGAACCGGAGGGGAGATGATAACGGCAATCGGCGCCTGGGTCGGTTCACCCCTTCTCCGAGTTGGCGCGACCGTTGCCCGAGGACGGCCAAGATGGATAAGAGGTGGACATGACCAGCTCACGTCAATTGCGTCTGGGCGCTTTCATGCGGCCGGTGAGCATTCATACCGGTGCCTGGCGCTATCCGGGCGCCTTCCCTGACGCGAACTTCAACTTCGCGCATCTCAAACGCTTCGCCCAGACGCTCGAGCGCGGGCGGTTCGACGCGTTCTTCATGGCCGATCATCTCGCGGTACTGAACATGCCGATGGAGGCCCTGAAGCGCAGCGCGACCGTGACCTCGTTCGATCCGCTGACGCTGCTGCCGGCGCTGGCCGCGGTGACGGAGCATCTGGGCCTGATCGCCACTGCGTCCACCACCTACAACGAGCCCTATCACGTCGCCCGGAAGTTCGCGTCGCTCGACTACATCAGCGGCGGCCGCGCCGGCTGGAACCTGGTCACCACTTCCAACCCGGATGCGGCGCTGAACTTCGGGCTTGAAGAGCACCTCGAGCATGGCGAGCGCTACCGGCGGGCGCGCGAGTTTTTCGACGTCGTCACCGGCCTCTGGGACAGCTGGGCGGATGATGCTTTCATCCGCGACGTCGAGGCGGGCGTCTATTTCGACCCCGACAAGCTGCACATCCTGAACCATAAGGGGCCGCATTTCTCCGTCCGGGGTCCGCTCAACATCGCCCGCCCCATCCAGGGCTGGCCCGTCATCGTGCAGGCCGGGTCTTCCGAGGCGGGCCGCCAGATCGCGGCTGAGACGGCGGAGGCCGTCTTCTCCGGTCTGACGACGCTTGCCGAAGGCCAACGCTTCTACGCGGACGTGAAAGGCCGCATGGAGAAGCTCGGACGCCCGCGCGACAATCTGAAGATTTTGCCGGGCGCGTTTGTGGTGGTGGGAGAAACTCTCGCCGAAGCGCAAAAGAAGCGCGCGCTGCTGGACAGTCTTGTACATTATGAAAGTGGCATCGCTTCCCTGTCGATAGCCCTCGGCTGCGATGCCTCGGGCTTCGATCCGGATGGTCCCCTGCCCGAAATTCCCGAGAGCAACGCGAGCAAGAGTGGACGAGAGCGGATGGTTGAGATGGCGAAGCGGGAGAATTTGACCGTGCGGCAACTCGCCCAGCGCGTCGGCGGCTATGCCGGCCTGGCGATGGTCGGCACGCCAGCCATGATCGCCGATCAGATGGAGGAGTGGCTGGTCACCGAGGGTTCCGACGGATTCAACGTCATGTTCCCTTATCTTCCGGGTGGGCTCGATGACTTCGTCGATCGCGTGGTGCCTGAATTGCAGCGGCGCGGCCTCTTTCGGCGCGAATACGAAGGAACGACGCTGCGCGAAAATCTCGGCCTGCCGCGCCCGGAGAACCGCTTTTTTGGTACTCGCAGAGCTTCGCGTACAGGATGAGAAGCTTCACGCCGCGGCTGCATTCCCGGTGACAAGAGCTTGAATTGAAAGGGTGCCAGTCAGCCGCGCGCGCGGATTTTTCGCGGCCCACTACTCATATAATCGAGCCAGGCGCGAAACTGATTGCGGATCGGCAGCTCGCTGGTCCCCAGACCGGTGATCGCCCCTGCTGCCCGAACGTCGTCATCCAGGTTACGACGCAGGTCGATCCACTCGGGACGTTTCGCAGCCAGTCCCTGCTGCACCCGATTATAGATCTCGACGTCGTCAGCCATCACCATCGCGGATGGCGAGTTCTGCACGTTCGCGAAGGTCAGCGCCCGGGAGGTATTCTCGGCGGGCGCTCCGAGCAATCGGAATTGATAGGCTTCGATTATGGTTCGATCCACGGCGAGCGGCCGGATGACGCGCATCTGCTGGTAGGCGGCCTGGGTCGTGACACTCGGATAGATGATCGTGTTGTGACGATTGACGGACAGGATCTCTGCCGCGCGTTGCTGGCCGTGACTTTTCTCGAGCGCAGTCACATAGGAGGGCGGGAAATTGGCGGGGTTGAAGAATCCGCCGATAAAACCATGTCCCCGCTCATATGCCGTCGAGCCGATTTTTTCCCAAGTCTCGTAGGGTGAGCCGTTTCGCTCGACCGCGGAGATTATTTCGGCGGCAAAGGACCGGGAAAGCGCCTGGTCCGCCTGCGCGAGCCGCATCCTGGCCGCCTCCACCGTGGATTCATGGACCACTCGCGCGTGCATCGCGTCCATGAGGTTTTCGAGGAACAGTTTCCAATTGGCGCGCAGCAGCAATCGGAATGGGCGGCCCGCGAGCTCGATCCCGCCGGCCGGCGACCGGTTGACCATGTCAGTCAGCGAGCTCACCGTCCCGCCGAGGAATTCCTTGAGGCCGGGCCCGCCGGCGGAGAGCTTTCCGAAAACGAAACCACTGAAGCTGTCGATGCACGGCAGCTTCTGCATCGAAAGCTCCGCGCTTGCGGCCCGCAGGCGAGCCTGGTCGTACCCTCGCCTCAGAGGAACCGACAGGAGCGCACCGTCGGTGCGAAAGGTCCAGCCGTGATAAGGGCAACGAAAGAACGCGACGTTGCCACAAGACGCCGCAGCAACCTTGTTCCCGCGATGACTGCAGCGGTTGTAGAGACCATGTAGCGCGCCGTCGCCGGCCCGCGCCAACACAACCGGTTGATTCCCGACGGTCGTAGTCAGGAAATCTCCTGGTTCAGGTATCTGGCTCTCGTGGCCTAGATAGACCCAGGCGCGGCCAAAGATGCGTTCCATTTCGAGCTCGAAGATCGCCGGATCGGTATAGACGCTGCCATGCACCCGGTCGCGCTTGACCAACTTTCTGATAGCTGCAGCACTGTAGTGGTTATGATTCATTTCGATCTTACGGTCGCGACAATCCCGCCTCAGCGAGGCACCAGACCCTCGCGGCGTTCAGCCAGTCACCAGCCGGCAGGCTGCTCCACCCGGTCATAAAGCGGCGGCGTATCATCGGACGCGACTTCGACCTCCAGCACCGTTGCGCATCCCGGACAGAAGAACTCACGCAGGAAGAACTCGGCATCTTCGTTCCTAAGCGGTCCAGCGCAGGCGAGTGAAGACTTTCGCATCACAGCATGGTCCTTCCAATTCGTGGCGGAAGAACATAGCAATTCCCCGCACCAAGTACACTGAACCATCGTAACGTCCTTCAGCCTCGTGACCTGCAGGTATTCGCCGAGACGGTAACTCGTTCGCGGTATTTCCCGCCGATCCGCCGCGTCGCGAGGCACGGGATGTCCAACTCGCTGCTCCCGAATTGTCAGCCTGAGATTCCGTGTTGCTTCGAAATCTATAGCGCCCCGTTGCTCCTCGATGACAACCCCGTAGATATCGCGGGCCGGCATTTTCGTAACGAGTCCCATTCGCAAATCCTGCAGCACTAGCGTCGGCTCTCTCTCGAGCGGGTCCCCATAACCGCCCCCGCCGTCGGGGCGGAGGTAGAGGATATCGTTGCTATGGACCTGGATCGTTCGGGCACGCACGTCCTCCCGTGCTTCGCCGCGCGTCGATGAGAAATCGCTCGGCAATTCAGCGGAGTTGCCATTGACGATTAGCATGCTTTCGGTGCTGCAACCCGGATATCCGCCGAAGATACCCTGCCCGCCGAGGAAGCCTCTCCCTTTTCCGGGCGTAATTCCCGCAAAGAAACCATCGCCCCGGCCACCACGCGGTATTATAGCGATCTCATGACAGAGTCCGCCGCGAAATTTGCCCGGTCCACCCGAGTCCGGAACAACCCGTCGATAGAGAAAAAGTTTTGGAAATGCCTGCTCCTCAAATTCGACGTTGGGAAATTTCTGAGCGATATTTACGATATGGCCGCCGGAGGCGGCACCGTCCATAAACGACCGTGCCCCCTCCGCCATCCCGAAAGGGTCGCCACCCATCGCACCGACCTGCTCACCCCAGCGATTCTGCCCGTAGGTGGAATAGACGACCTGCGAGGCCATCCAGCAAGCAACCGCGCGGCGGCTGTATTTCTCGCTCGCGCCGGCCATTTTCGAAAGGACGGCGACCGAAAGCATATTGACACTGTGTACGCAGGCAATGGTGGCGAGCGATACCGGCGCGGGACGCTGGCAGTTAACCAGGCTGCCGGCGGGGGCCTTGACCTCGAGACATCGGACGATACCTTCGTTCCAGGTCAGGTCCCAAGCAAGGATCGGGAACAAAGGCGCTATCGACGCGCCTTTGGTTGACCAGTAGCAGCAGTTGATCCCGTACGGCGCCTGTTCATCGCTGCCCTCAAAATCGTAGGTTAGCTGGTCACCCGCTTTGGACGCGGCGAGTTCCAGCCGATAGGTCTTGTCGGGCAGGTCGAGACACTGCCGGGCCCTCCAGGTACCGTCGGGAAGCTCGCGCAAGCGCTGCCTCAGCAAGCTCTCCGATTGTTCGATAAGCAGCTTGCCGACGGTGTCCACGCTTTCGACGCCGTAGTCGGTGTACAACTGCTGGAGACGGAGCTTCGCGACGTGGTCGGCGGCGAGTTGCGAGCGCAGGTCGAGACCCGTCATCTCGGGGTCCCGGATCATATTCATAAATGTATCCAGGACATCCTTTCTCATCTTGCCGCGTTCGACGAGTTTCAGACCCTTGGTCGCGAAGCCCTCCTGAAAGCACTCGCGCGCATTGACGCAGAACCCGCCAAAATCAATACCGCCGATGTCGGTCACGTGAACATAATTGACTACCCAATTGACCAGTTTACCTTCGAAATGCACGGGCGAAATCATATAGATGTCCGGCGCATGCATCGCCACAGTGTATGGATCGTTCACCATGAAGATGTCGTCTTCGAAGATTCCCGGATCGTCAGCAAAGCTTTGCACCACGTGCTTGACCGCCTGAGTGGCAGGGACCGTGTGATGAAGAAATCCCAGTCCGGTCAGCAGCATAGTGCCATCGGCGCGATACAGTGCGACGAGCAGATCGTGCCCTTCGGCGGTTACCGCGGTACCCGACACATTGCATAGCGTAATTATCGCTTCATCGATAATTCTGAAGAGCTTGTGCCTGATGATCTCGAAGGTAAAAGGATCCACGCTCCCCACCTTCTGCCCCTCGTGGCTCGGTTCTGGTTGACTTTACCGCGGATCAAATAGCAGAAAACCACCGAAGAATCAGTCGCCTTGCGGGTCGCCGGACCCTGGGCTCGCCCCCGCAGGTCTGCGGGATGCTCGGCCTTCGCGCGACCAGCAAGAGTCATCAGGTCTTCTGCGCCGAGGGTTGCAAGTTCGTCACGTCGGGAGGCAAATGGACTTGCCGAACATCGGAGGGCCCAACGATGGCTATTCAAGCGATTAACCCAGCCACCG
>JBGPMT010000202.1:0-5966 GCA_041487135.1 Binataceae bacterium (SeqCode)
CAGCGACTGGTCGTAGTGCACCTGCTTGCCGCAGACCTCGACATCCTTGGTTACCGCGATCTTTTCGGGTCGGGGCGGAGCACCGTCGAACCTGACAATCCCGACGATCGTGCCTGGGCTGGTAACGGTCTCGGCTTGATAGGCGAATGCCGCCGCGGAGCATGCGACCGTAACGGCGAACAGAGACGCCGCCATCAGGCGGCCAGCGATAGGTTTGCGCTTGAACATTGCAGAAATTAGACGATCTGGCGGAGCAATAACTTCCGCCTCAGCGGACTGTCCGGCGGGATAGTTGGAAAATCGTGACGTGGCGCATTCAGGCGGCGACGGGGTCCTCCTTGCGCGCGATGATCACGTGATGCACCGAGAAGGTCGAGACCCGCTCGTTGCGCTCGAGCTTTATCGGCTGGCCGTCGAGCACGTCCCTGACGCGCAGCCGAGTGGTCCATCCCAGATGCCTGGTGACCGGATTGATCATCGTGTTCAGCGCGTAAAGCACCGGATGGGGGCTCGAGAAGTGGTTGATGACCACCAGCTTGCCGCCCGGTTTGCACACCCGGACCATCTCCTTCATCTTGCGCACCGGGTCGGGCACGACCGTCATCACATGGAACGAGCAGACGAAATCGAAGCTGTCGTCGGGAAAATCGAGGTTCTGGGCGTCACCCTGACGGAGCTCGATATGGCGCCAGTCGTTCTCGCGGGCCTTGCCGGTCGCCTGGGCCAGCATATCCGCCGACGGATCGATGCCGACAATATGCACGTACGGCGGGTAAGCGTCGAGCGAGATGCCGGTGCCGACTCCGACCTCCAGCACCCGCTGACCGGGGCGGAAATTCAGCGATTCGATGACTTCATGCTCATGGTCAACGAAGACGCGCCCGAAAACCGAATCATAAAAGCGGGCAAAATCGGAGTAGACCCGGCTCTCATGCGGTTCACTCATCGCTCACACCTCTTCATGTCCCGGTAAAGTTAGGAGTCCAGAGCCAGACCAACGCTGCCACCCCACACCATCGCCCCCCTGCGAAACGCCCTATGCCGCGGCGTTCACGCCCCTCATCTGAAGTTTAAAGGAAGCGATGTCGCGCTTGCGGAACCGCCATTGGCGGCCTTTCTTGAAGGCGGGCAGCAGGTTGCGACGTGCGAACTCGTTGACGGTATCCGGGCTCAGGTCGAGCAAAAAGGCGACCTCCCGCGAGTTGAGCAACACGTCATCTTTATCGGCAATCGCCATCGAAAAAGGACGCCCTTTCACACGGGTCGATAGGGACGAGGTTTTGTAATACGGCGTCATCTGACAAGTCAAGCTCAGCGCCTGCTCCCGCAGTATACAGCAATCCGGAACCCAGCCAGCGGCTCAAAAATCTTTCTCAAAAATCCTTCTAAATCAGACACTTATCGTGCTCAAGCGACGCCGGCTGATTAAGTAATCATACCAGGCGCGCGTTACCACGATGCACGAAAACAGACCGGTCAGGATACCGACGCAAAGCGTGACGGCGAAACCCTTGACCGGCCCGGTGCCAAACTCGAACAGGATCAGGCCGGCCGCGAAAGTCGAGATATTCGAATCGCGTACCGCCGACCAGGCCCGCTCGTAGCCGAGCTTCACCGCCTCGCGCGGACTCTTGCCCGCGCGCAACTCCTCGCGCATCCGTTCGTTGATCAGCACGTTGGCGTCGACCGACATGCCCAGCGTGAGCACGATTCCCGCGATTCCCGGCAGGGTCAGCGTCGCTTCGAGCGCCGCCATCACGCAGACCAGCAGCAGGATGTTGAGCGTCAGCCCGAAGTCGGCCAGGATTCCCGCGCCGCTGTAATAGACCACCATGAAGATCAGCACCGCCGCCGCGCCAACCACGAACGACAGCTCGCCGTCGCGAATCGAATCGCGCCCGAGCGAGGGGCCGACGGTACGCTCCTCGATGATGTTGACCGGTGCTGGCAGCGCGCCCGAACGCAGCACGATCGCCAGCTCGTGCGCCTCCTCGATCGAGAAATTACCGGTGATTTGCACCCGCCCGCCGGGGATTCGCTCCTTGATTACCGGCGCGGAGTAGACCGTATTGTCGAGCACTATCGCCAGGCGCCGTCCGACGTTGGCGCCGGTCATTGCATCGAAAATCTCGGCCCCGCGCCGATCGAGGTCGACCGTCACGTACGGTCCCTCGAGCCGGCCCCCCGGCCGCACGCGCGCGTCGGTCACCACGTCGCCGGTCATCAACACCGGGGTCTCGACCAGGTAGGGTTCGCGGCCCCCGGCTTCGGGCCGGCCGTTGAGCACCTGGTCGCCCGGCGGCGGCCCGTTGCGCACCGCGTCGGAGACGTTGTGGCCGTCGTCCACCAGCTTGAACTCGAGCACCGCGGTCTTGCCGATCAACTCCTTGGCGCGTTCGGGATCCTGGATGCCGGGAAGCTGCACCAGGATCCGATCTTCACCCTCGCGCTGGACGGTGGTTTCGCGCACGCCGAGCTGGTCGATACGGTTGCGGATCGTCTCCAGCGCCTGGTCCATCGCGGAGGCCCGCACCTGGATGAGCGCGCGCGGCTTGAATTTCAGCACATAGACCGGGCTGCCGCCTTCGCCGGTGGCCTGGTTGACGGTCAGGTCGTTGAACAGCTTGCCGGCCACGTCGAGAAACTGGGAGCGTTGGCTGCTGTTCTTCAGTTTGACGGCCACCGAGCCGGACGCATCTTGCGAAATCTCAGCATCGATCTTGTTGCTGCCGAGCTCGCGCTTGAGATCGTCGCCGCGCCGCTTCAACGCGGTCTTGACGGCCTCGTCGAGTTTAACTTCGAGCAACAGATGGCTGCCGCCCTGCAGGTCCAGCCCAAGCTGGATCTTGGGCGTCGGGAACCAGGTGCTGTACCACCCGGGCAGCGGAATCGCGAGGCTCGGCAGCAGCAGCAGGAGGCTGGCCACGGTCAGCACGCCGGCCAGGTAGAGCCGCGTCTTGCCGCTCCCGCCGGTCAGATGGAGGTAGAGAATCGCGATCGCAATCGCGAGCAGGATGAGAATTGGTGCCAGGTTTTGATTCTGCGCCGCCACGAGCTGAAACCTTCACGGCAAAGCGGGCCTTACCCGCTCTGCTCCTTCTTGGAGGCCGTCCCCTTGCCATAGGCCGAGACCGCCCCGATCTGCGAGCGCTCGATCCGTATCCTTACGTTCGGCGCGATTTCGAGCGTCACCAGCCGGTCGCCGAGGTCCACGATTTTGCCCAAAATGCCGCCCGAGGTCACCACCTCTTCGTTGCGCTTGAGGCTGTTGAGCATCTTCTGCTGCTGGCTCGCCTTCTGGGTCTGCGGCCGAATCAGCAGGAAATAAGCAATCCCGAAAATCATCGCGAACGGAACGATCATCGTCCACAGGATCTGATCGATACCGCCCTGCGCCTGGGCCTGCGCGTCGGCGGCCCATGCTATTCCTTCAAACCACATAAGTCTTCGCTCCACCGGTTTCACCGTCGCCGGCAAAAATCCGGTCGATCACCGCACGAGAAAACATCCGGTAGGTGCCCGATGCGATAGCAGCTTGCGCCTGACTCATCAAGCGAGCGTAGAAAAACAGGTTGTGTTCGGTGAGTGCGCGGGCCGCCAGAATCTCGCCGCTCATGTAGAGATGGCGCAGGTAGGCGCGCGTAAAGATGGTGCAGCAACGGCATCGGCAATCCGCATCGAGCGGCCGCGGGTCGCGGGTGTAGGCGGCGCGCTTGATCGAGATGCGGCCCTGGCTGGTGAAGGCACCCCCGTTGCGCGCATTGCGCGTGGGCAGCACGCAATCGAACAGGTCATAGCCCATCGCGATGGCCGCGAGCAGATCCTCCGGCGTGCCGACGCCCATCAGGTAGCGCGGCTTGCCCTCGGGAAGCATCGAGGCCGCAAGCGCCGCCATCTCGAGCATCGCCTCCTTCGGCTCGCCGACCGACAGACCGCCGACCGCGAAGCCGTCGAAGCCAAGCGCGGTTATCTGGCGCGCGCTCATCCGGCGCAGATCGGAATAGGTACTGCCCTGCACGATTCCGAACAGCGCCTGGACCGTGCTGCGATGCGCGCGCAAGCCGCGCTCGGCCCAGCGCGCGGTCATTTCGGCCGAGGACCGGGCGCGCTCGTGCGTCACTGGATAAGGCGTGCAATCGTCAAGCGCCATCATCAGGTCGGATCCCAGCCGCTCCTGGAGCACGACAGCGCTCTCGGGCGTGAGCAGCAGGGGCGCGCCGTCGAGATGCGACCGGAAGCGGATTCCCTGCTCGCTGATCGAATTGATGCTGGCGAGGCTCATCGCCTGGTAGCCGCCGGAATCGGTCAGCATGGCGCCGGCGAAGCCCATGAAGCGGGCGACGCCGCCCAGCTCGTGAATCAGATCGGGACCGGGACGGACGGCCAGATGGTAGGCATTGGCGAGCACCAGCCGGTAGCCCATCGACCACAACTCGTCGGGCCCCATCGCCTTGACCACGGCGCGGGTGCCCACCGGCATGAAGGCGGGCGTTGGCACTTCGCCATGCGGCGTCATCAGCCGCGCCGTGCGCGCCGCCCCGTCGCGCGCGGCAATCCGGATGCTTATGGCGCCGTCCATCACAGAATCAGCATCGCGTCGCCGTAGCTCAGGAAATGGTATCGATGGCGAATCGCCTCGCGGTAGGCCTTGAGAACCAGGTCGCGACCCGCGAGCGCCATCACCATCGCGAGCACCGTGCTGCGCGGCATGTGAAAGTTTGTCACCATCCCGTCAACCAGCTTGAAGCGAAAGCCGGGCGCGATGAAGAGGCCGGTGGAGCCCTCGGGATCGCCGGTGATGGCGAAGGATTCGATCGCGCGGACGCTGCTGGTGCCGACCGCGATCACGCGCCCGCCGGTGCGCCGCGCCAGCTCGATCGCTTCGCGGGCGGCGGGCGGAATCGCGTACCACTCCGCCTCCATGGTATGCGCCTCGACCTCGTCGCTGCGCACCGGCGCGAACGTCCCCGGACCGATATGCAGCGTCAGGCGGACGAGCCGGATTCCGGCCGCTCCCAGTTCGTCCATCAGGGCCGGCGTGAAATGCAATCCGGCGGTTGGTGCAGCCACGGCCCCGGTTTGCGCGGCATAGACGGTCTGGTACGCCGTGACATCCTCGGCTTCGGGCTCCCGATCGATATAGGGCGGCAGCGCCAGGCGTCCGTGGGCTTGCAGCAACTCGTCGATCGGCCTTCCGTTCTCGCTCACCAGCACCGGGCGGCCGGGGCGATCGTAGCGGACGACTCTGAGCGTTGCGCCCGATTCGGTCGCGAGCCTGTCACCCTCTTTGGGAGCGTGATGGGCGCGCATCAGCGCGACCCATCCGCCCGGCGGATCGCCCACCGGGCGCACCATCAGCAGTTCGAGCCGCCCGCCCGATTCCTTGTGGGCAAAAAGCCGCGCCGGAAAGACCCGGGTATCGTTGAGGACCAGCAAGTCGCCCTCACGGAGATAGCGGCCGAGCTTGCGGAAGCGCGAATGCTCGATCGAGGCGGCGCGGCGCTCGACCACCATCAGGCGCGCGTCGTCGCGCTCGGCGGCAGGATGCTGCGCGACCAGCTCCGGAGGCAGTTCGTAATCGAGTTCAGAGAGTCGCATCCGCGCCACCCAGCATAGCATTCACGCCGGAGGCTCCGCCCACGCAAGGCTTAACCGGCATCCGCCGCGAAATCAGAATTTTCGGCTGCTTGTGGCCGTCGGCGTGAATTTTCTCGATTGTGAACGCTATTATACCGCGGTAACGGGCGGCAGGTTGCACCACTTCTACGAGGGGGAAATATGAGCCTACATCTCGAAGATGCACTCAAGTTTCTCGTTGTTAGCCTGTCGGCCAATCCGGAGTCGTTCTCGCCCGGTGGTAGACCGCCCAACTTCGACGTATGGATTCCGAACGCCGTGCGCGCCTTTCTCGTGCCTGGAGTCGAGAACCGGCATCGGAACGATCCCGACTTTCACAAGTTGGAGCA
>JBGPMT010000203.1:0-5926 GCA_041487135.1 Binataceae bacterium (SeqCode)
CGGTCTTCTGAGGCTCCGAAGTTGCCCGGCCGACCGCATTCAGCGCCGAAGCCATGCCGTTTGGATACATGCGCGCATTCAGGTCCATGCGTCCGGTCGCGAGGTTGACCGGCATCTCCTCCATGTTGGTTTGCGACACCCGAATCGCGCCCGCGGCCATTGCCGCGTCGATCAGCGTGCCCACCGATTCGAGCTTGTCGGTCGTTGCCTGTATCGACTCGGTGAACCCCCAAGGGATGCCGGGCGGAGTCGGAGCCACGTTGGCGGCTATCGGAACCGATTCGGTAATCGGGCTGAGTGAAAAGTTCGAGGTCGCGACCTCGCCCTTGCCGCCGAGCTTGCCTTTGAGCGCATCGACGACCTTGCCAGTCTTTTCCGACTGCAGCTTCGTGCATTCGTCCCCCGAAGGCGCTTTGCTCTCGACGGAGAAAGAGATTACGAGCTTATCGGGTTTAGCCTTGGCGTCACCGTGGCCGCTGACCGAGATCGTGCGTGTGCCCGGAGGCAGCGGAGCCGCCTGCGAGAAAACAGGAACCGCCCGCCATGTGCCGGCGACAAGCAGCGTGACCGAAATGATCGCCCGTATCCGTCGCATTGGTTCCCCTCCGTGGCGACTTATCGCGCCGGCGCGCCGCCTGAAAGCATGCCGGTCACGCGCAGCAGGCGGTCGGGGAAGTCGGTCAGAATTCCATCGACGCCCATCGCCAGCAGCGCGCGCATCTCGCGCTCCTCGTTGACGGTCCAGACATGGAGCTCGATTCCCAGGCGATGGGCGGCGGCGACGCTGGGGGGCGTCGCGAGTTCCATCGCTTCGTAGCGCGGCGGGATCTGGAGCGCATCGGCGGGCGGACGGTAATCGCCTATCCCCCCGGAGCTGAGCGCCGCGAATAGTCTTGCGATCTCGAGGGCCGAAAAACTGGTGGGAAGCCCGGGCCTGAGCGCGCGCATTTCGTCGAGCGGAGCCTGATGCTCGCTGGCGATGAGCACCCGCCGGCCCATCCCGCGCCGCTCGATAACCTCGAGCATCGCCGCCACCACGCTCGGCGCGGTCTGCTTGATCTCGATGATAAAACGCTGACCCGGACAGGCCTCGAAAACCTCTTCGAGGGTCGGGATTTTGAGGTCTTGCCCGCGAAATGGAAAGCGGCCGCCGAAGGTGAAGGTGAACCCGGCATCGGCGCTGGCGAGCTCACGGTAATCGAGCGCGGAGATCAGCCCGTCGCGGCCGCAGGTGCGGCGCAGGTCGGGATCGTGCGCGACCACGACCACGCCGTCGCGGGTCGCATGGATGTCGAGCTCGGCGTAAGGCACCCCGAGCGCGGCCGAGGCCCTGAAGGCGGCCAGCGTATTTTCGGGGAATGCCCCAGCACCGCCGCGATGGGCGATCACGCGTGGGAACGGCGGCACAAAAAAATCGCTCTCCACGGTACGCATCGGGCGGGCCCAACCGTTCCTATAAGTAGCGCTGAATTATTGTATCAAGTGATGCCGGGGCGGCCCGCCAGGAAGAATTATAGGCCGCCTTCGTAGGTCCCTGCAGCCGCCGCTCCCGCCGTATGGTAATGCCGGAAACGATGGCGTGTGCGGTGGTGAAACCGGACATGGACTCCACCGCTGCTTCCTTCCGGGACGCTGGCGGCAACCGGCGTAACCGCAGTAAGCGGGGCAGAGGAGGCCTCGGCAGTCTTGCTGCCCAAATCTGGCAGGTTATTGAGAGCTGCCTGGTAGCGTTCCTTCAAATCATCGAACAGCGCGCGCATCCGGGGCGAAATCGGGTGATTCTCGCCGAGGTGTTCCTCCATTGGATTGACGAAGCGATCTCCGCTCTCGACCGCGAAATGGAGATGGGGTCCGGTCGAGAGGCCGCTCGATCCGACTTTGCCGATAACCTGGCCGACCCGGACCTGTGCTCCCGGCTGGACGCTCGCGCCGATCTGCGATAGATGGCCGTAAATCGTTGCAATATCGCCCGGATGCTTAATCCGTATGCAGCGGCCCAACTCCCCGCACCATCCCGCGATCGTCACGCGTCCGTCGGCGACCGCTTTGACCGGCTCGCCGTAGCGCGTGGCGAGGTCAACCCCGAGATGCGGACGACGGATGTGGAGCAGGGGATGGTAGCGCGAAGCCGTGAAGCCCGAGGAGATATAATCGAAATTGACCGGGAAACGCAGCGTTTGTGCATCGAGCGCGCGGCCCTGGTCGTCATACAGATGGGCGTTGCTGCGGCCGTCGCTGAAGGCAAAGGCATTGAGGGTCTTGCCGGTGCCGAGCGCAAGCTGTGCCGCCTGAAGCCCGCTCGGCAGACGCCAGCTGCCGTCGCGCGCGACCTTCTCCTGGTATATCAGCTTGACGGTGGCGCCGGGCTCGAGGCGGTCGAGTCGGTGACGGCTCTCGAAGGCCTTCTCGAACGCACTGACGATTTGATTGGGAATGCCGCGCTCAGCGGCTGCGCTTCGAAAATTGCCGTAGACAGGGAAGGCGACCAGGACCGGCCGCAGCTCGTAGAGAATCGGCATCTGCCAGATCCGGACGAGACCGCTGCCCAGACCGAGTTCCATCACGGCCTGGCGATAATCGATGTTGTAACGGAAGCCGCGCAGAGCGCCGCTATCGGGATCCTTGTAGAGAGTCAGGGCATGCCCCGCGACCATCGAGGACGAATGGGCCCGCCGCGCGAATACGGAGGCCCATTGAAGGGCCTCATCGGCGCTGAGTCCGGCATCCTCGAGATAACGCGCGGCCGGGGCCGTCCGGTTCAGTATCGTGCTAACCCTGACGGCGGCCGCGGCCGGCTGGGCCGATTCCATGCGAAAGGGACCCGGCGCCCGAGTGTGGCCGGCATATAGTGGCCTGGTCGGCTGGGAGGTAGCGAAGGAGCCCGATGGATTGCCGTGGATGAGTAGAAAAATCGCGCCGAACGTGCCAGCGAAGGCCAGTGCCAATGCGGAAGCGATCCGCCCCTTCCCAATCCTATCCAGCATAGGCGTCTTGCCCCGGAACCCTAGGACATCGCGGACCCCGGTGCAACACCATAGCACCCTTTTATCCGATTCCGCCATTTTATCCTTTAGCAATGTTAATTCAGCCTGGATATGCTCTATAGTATTTTGCGAGGCTTTACGATGATAGTCGCGGGGTTGGATGTGGGTAAAACACGGATCGGAATCGCAATTTGCGATGTATCCGAAGGAGCCGTTCATCCCGTCGCCACCATCATGCGCGCGCCTCGGTCGCTTCAGGACGACATCGGCGCGATTCAGCGGGAGCTCATCCCGCGCTTGGTCGAAAGAATCGTTATCGGGTTGCCGCTGAACATGGACGGCAGCGAAGGACCTGCCGCGCGCCGGATGCGCAGCTTCGCCACGCAGGTGCAGAACACCCTGAAGCTACCGGTCGAGCTCTGCGACGAGCGGCTTACCACGTTCGAGGCTCGCGAGCGGCTGCGCGACCTGCCGGTCAGCCGGGCCGGCCGCCGGCGCGCGCTCGATTCGCTTGCCGCCATGCTGATCCTGGAGAACTGGCTCGAAGCCCATCGGCGCTCGCGCCCGTGACCCGCACCTGCGGCCCGACGGGCGGGATTTCGCATCGAAGCAGATAGCCGGGTAGGCTCATAGAGGATGAAGCCGGCCATCATCGTGATTATTGTCGTACTCGCTGCGGGCGCCGGCGCGATTGGGGCCTGGGTCTACTTCTTTCAGCCAGTGCCGCGATTTCCCGCGTCGCGGATCGTGACTATCAACCGCGGCGATTCTTTTCGCACGGTCGCCCACAAGCTTGAGCGAGCCGGGGTCGTCCGCAGTTCAATCGTGCTTATCGTTTGGGCGGAGTTCACCGGGCAGGCGCGCTCGGTGAAGCCCGGCGACTACGAGTTCGCGGGCGGCGAAGGGATCGGCGAGGTCCTGCGCCATCTGGTGCGCGGCGACTACCTGGTCTCGATCGTCACGATTCCGGAAGGGCTCACGATCCGGCAGATCGGCGAGCGGCTGGAACGCGCCGGACTGGTATGCCAGCCCGATTTCGAGTTCCAGGCGCGGCGCGGGCCGCTGATCGCGGCGCTTGGCCTGGGGCCGCTCGGCGCCGAGGGCTATCTCTTTCCGGCGACCTACAGGTTTTCGCCGCGCGCCGATGCCCAGGCGATCGTGGCGCAGATGCTTCAGCGCTTCTACGCCCTGCTGACGCCCGCCGTCGAGCGGCGGATGTTTGAGCTTCATCTCGACGCCCGCCAAGTCGTGACCTTGGCCTCGATCGTTGAGAAGGAGGCGCGCGTGCCCGGCGAGCGCGCACTGGTTGCCAGCGTTTTTTACAACCGGCTGAGGCTCGGCATACCGCTTCAGTCCGATCCCACCGCCCAGTATAATCCTGAGGGTGAAGACGAGCCGGCGGTGATCGCGGTCCATAGGAGCTCGCAGTTCAACACCTATGGGTTCGTCGGTCTGCCGCCCGGACCGATCGCCAATCCCGGTGAATTGTCGATTATGGCAGTCCTCTATCCGGCGCGCACCGATTACCTGTATTTTGTCGCCCGAGGTGACGGAACTCATATATTCTCACGCACGTTAAAGGAGCACGAACGGGCGATCGCCGCATTCAGGAAGCATGGGTCCCGCTCGCCGGCGGCGGTCGCGCTGCCGCTCGAAACTCACGCCAAATAGGTTATAAACCCCACTGTGACGAAACCGGTTGAGTTGCTCGGCCAGGCCCATCAGCGCCTCGCCCTAATTGCCGCCGCGCGCGCCGCCGCGATCTGGATTATTCCGGCGTTTGCGGCGCTGGCGCTAGCCGGCCTGTTCGATCAGATCGGCTCGGCCACCTGGGGCCGGCTCGGCTACGAGCTGGCCGGCGGCTATTCCTGGACGCTGCGAGTCGCGATGCTGGTGGCGGGAATCGTGATGTTTGGCGCGGGCGCGATGCGCGGATGGCTTGCGTGGCGCAAGACCGATTTCGTGGCCGCGGCCGGGCAGGTCGACGATGCGGTCGGCGGTCACCAGGAGGTCCTGACGTTCGCCGCGCTAAGCGACCCACGGCATCCCGCGGCCGAGGACCACGGCGCGCTCTTCCCCGTGCTATGGGGCCGGGTCTCGGCGATGCTGGCCTCATTCGATCCCGCGCGCGCTTTCGGCCTCGAGCTGGGCGAACCTCTGCGCCGTTCCTCGCTCTTCACGGCCGCCGCGATCGTGCTCGTGGCGGTGGCAACTTTCGCGATAGTCCGCAGGGTCACTCCCGATCAACTCGCGGCGCGCAAGCTGGTCGAACTCGCGCGCGAAATCGGGAATACCGCGACGGGCAGCGGACCCGCGCAGGAGATTATCGCCGCGGCCGAGCGCGTCGAAACCTCCGAACTGCCACCCGAGCAAAAGCTCCAGCAGCTCGCCGATCTCACCAAGCAGCTCAAACAGCAGCAGCAACCGCGCGAAGCAAAGCAACCGCCGCCCGGCAAGACGCCCAAGAACCAGTCCGCGCAAAACCAGAGCGGCAAGTCGACCAGCGGCAGCGGTACCGGCAAGGGCGAGGAGAAAAACGCCGAGGGCAATGGCAACGGTGGCGGCGGCAAGAGCCAGGGCGCCGGCAACGGCTCAGGAAGCGGCACCGGCAAGGGTCCGGGTAACGACCAGAACTCCAAGCAGGACGCAAACGCGAACCAGAAAAAAGACCAGAACCAGAAGACTAATCAGCAACTCGCCGAATTGCAGGATCAGATCGCCAAGGCGCAGGCCCAGATCCAGGCCGACCACGCGAAAAAGCCCGGCCCCAGGAATCAGCCCGGCGGCAAGGACAAAGGCAGTGGGTTCAAGCCCGACAAGACCGGCGATCGGCGCCTCGCCTCAGCCGACCAGCCGGGCAAAGGCAACAACAAAGTGAATCAGCCGGGCGGCAGCGGCGATCAGAAGCCGAACGGACCGAAGCCCGGCGACAAGCATGGCAC
>JBGPMT010000204.1:0-5915 GCA_041487135.1 Binataceae bacterium (SeqCode)
ATCTGGTGCGGCGCGGGGGCCGGGTGCTGATTATGGGACTGGCAGCCAATGACACGCCGGTGACGATCGGCGCCGGGGCCATCGCGACCAAGCATCTCAGAGTGACCGGAGTCATCTCGGGGTATTTTCCACATTACTACCGCGCTCTGAAGTTTCTGGAATCGAACCTTGCCAAGTATCCCTTCGAACGCCTGATTTCGAATACCTATTCGCTTGAGCGCGCCACCGAAGCCGTTCAATCGATGGCCGCGATGCGCGAGTTGAAGCCGGTGATCGATCCGGGGATTTGATCTTGTCTGCCGCCGTCCGTGACCCCGGCGCTCAAGTTGGAGGAAGTGAGTGAACCGAGTTCGAGTGTCGATTGCGATCAGCGACTACGACCACGTACGCGACCTCGCCGACGGCATCGTGCAGCCGGAGGGTATCGAGCTGGTGCGGCTTAACTTTACGGTCGAGGAAATCTTCTGGCGCTTCTCGCGCAGCCGGGAGTGGGACGTCTCGGAAATGTCGTTCGCCAATTATGTCGCGCTGATTACCCGCGGCGACGAGACCCTTACCGCAATCCCGGTCTTTCCCTCGCGCGTCTTTCGGACCTCGGCCTTTTACCTGCGCGCCGACGGCGGCATCCGCACGCCCCACGAGCTCAATGGCAAACGCGTCGGCGTACCGGAATGGATCGAGACCGCCGGCGTCTATGCGCGCGGCTACCTGGCCCATCATTGCGGTGTGCCGCTGAGCGCCATCGAATGGTACCAGGGCGGTCTGCGAGAGCCGGGTCGCACCGAGAAAATGAAATACGATGCACCGCGCGGGGTGAAGATTATTCACCTGGAGCGCCAGACGCTCGAAGCGATGCTCCAGTCCGGCGAGCTCGACGCAATCCTGACCGCCACCCCGCCCTCGATCTACCGGGCCGATAATCCTTCCGTGGTGCGCTTCGCCAATCATCGCGCGCTCGAGGAAGACTACTTTCGCGCCACCGGCGTCCTGCCAGCGATGCATCTGGTGGCAATCAAGCGCGAGGTCCTGCGGCAGAACCCGTGGATCGCGATGAACCTCTACCAGGCGTTCGAGGAGGCCAAGCGCCGTAGCATCCATCGGATGTTCGAGATCACGGCGTCGCGCGTTCCGATCGTGTGGCATTTCGTCGCGGCCGAGGAGAGCAGGAAGTTCTTCCCGGGCGAGTACTGGCCCTACGGAATCGAGCCGAATCGCAAGACGCTGGAAGCCTTTCTTCAGTACGCGTACGAGCAGGGCGTCGCTGCCAGGCCGCTGCAGCCGGAGGAATTGTTCGCCCGCGAAGTGCAGAGCTTCTTCAAGATCTGAGCGATTGAGCCGCGATTCATTCGAGGCTATCCACATGGCGTCTACCAACGAAGTGATCCAAAGTCTTGATGAACTGGTGCACGACTTCTGTCTGCGAACGCGCCTGTTTCGCGAAGCGCTTACGCGCGGCCGGGCCAGGATGTTCGTGATGCAGCATCGGCTCAACACCCGTCAGCGCAACTCGGTGCTCAAGCTGCGGGTCGCGACCAACTGCCCGGATTGGGACACGCGCATCGCGGTAATCAAGGCCTGCACGCAGGAACTGATCGCGGACCACGAATTCGCCGACGGACGGCCGCACTGGCTGCTGCTCGAGGACCTCGGCGTGGCCATCGGGCTTGACCGCGAGCGGATAAGGAACGCGCAACCGCTGCCCAGCACCCGGATGGCGTGGCTCGCGTGGGATTCGCTGATGTCGAATCGTCACTGGCTGGAGGGACTGGTTGCGAATACCTGCGCCGAGCGCGTCAACCTGCCCGGCTATGGCGAGGGACCGTTCCGACAATTCGGCTGGTTTGGCTTCGAGCGCACACGCTGGGCGAAGCTGTTCAACCTCAAGGATGAGGATCTGATCTTTTTCGGGGTCCATGAGAAGGCGGACATCGAACATTCGAATCTCGGCTGGAATGCGGTCGCAAGGTTCGCCGACGAGTTGCATGTGGCCGGTCAGGTGATCGAGGCCTGCCGCGCCAATCTGATGGTCTGGGAGCATTACCTCAACGGGATCGCGGAGGCCGGGGATGCGCTCGGTCATGCCGAACCCTGACCATTGGTATACGTAGTCTAAGCACCTGGCGATGAACGAACTTCAATTGTCGCTCGCGATCAGCGACTATGATCACACGCGTGACCTGACGCGCGGAGTGATTGAACCCGACGGCATCCGGCTAATCGCTCTCCAGCTCGAAATCGAGGAGATTTTCCATCGCTTCACGCGCTACCGGGAATGGGACGTCTCCGAGATGTCGTTCGGCAAGTATTCCTCGATGCGCTCGCAGGGCGATGATTCGCTGGTTGCGATTCCGGTCTTTCCGTCACGGGTGTTCCGCCTCTCGTCGATCTACGTGCGGCGCGACTCGAAGTTGAAGAGTCTCGACCAACTGAGAGGCGCGCGGGTCGGCATTCCCGAATGGGCGCAGACCGCCGCAATCTACTCGCGTGGCTACCTCGCGCATCATGCGGGGCTGAGGCTGGAGGAGATTCAATGGTTCCAGGCGGGAGTGAATCAGCCGGGCCGCGCCGAGAAGGTGGAATTGCGCCTCCCTCAAGGCCTGCAGTTGACGCGGGTCCCCGATCGTTCATTGAACGCGATGCTGCTCGCGGGCGAGCTTGACGCGGTAATGTCGGCGCATCCGCCCCGCGGGTTTGAAGATGGCAGCGGCGACGTGATCAGGTTGTTGCCGGATTTCAAGCGCCTCGAAGAAGCGTACTGGCGCGCAACCGGCGTCTTTCCGATCATGCACGTAATCGCGATCAAAGCTGAGATCGCCCGCGACCATCGATGGGCCGCGCGGAGCCTTTACGACGCCTTCGAGATCGCCAAACAGCGCAGCCTCGAGCGTCTTCGCAATGCCGGCTCATCGCCGCTGCCGATCATCGATTCAGCCGACGCGATGGAGATTTCCAGGCGCCTGTTCGGGTCAAGCTACTGGCCGTACGGCGTAGAGCCGAATCGAACGACGCTCGAAACCTTCCTCCGTTATGCGCACGAGCAGGGCACTTGCCATCGTATGCTCAAGCCCGAGGAAATTTTCATCGGTCCGGAGTGAGTTGCGGAATTGCGATCCGGGTCTGGAACGCCGGCCGCGTCGTATCCAGCGCCGGCGTCCCTGACCGCGCATGCTCGATCCGTTACTTCATGCTGTGGACCTTTTGGTTTGCTGGGCGCGCCAGGCCTTGCTGCAGCCACGCATTTGCGGTTGGTGTGGCAGGAAAATCAAGCTTCACCATGAAGGCCAGGCTGAGGATCGAAGCGACGTTGAGATCGGCGATCGTGAACTCATTGCCCAGCAGGTGACTGCTGCGCTTGAGATGGTCGTCGAGCACCTTGAGCGGCCCCCCATTGAGCGCATCGACCGCCTGCTGGGCCGCCTTCTCGTCACGTTGATCCGGCGGCAGAAACAGCCGGTTGTACAGGATCGTGACCAGATGCGGCTCGACCTCGAGCATGCCCCAAAAGCTCCACTGGCAGGCCAGGGCATGCTTTTCCGGCGTGGCCGGCCAGAATGGGGCCTTCCCGTACTTCTCCGCGAGATACAGGTTGATCGCCATCGATTCCCACACCGCGAACCCATCATCCTCGAGCGTCGGGATGCGGCTGTTGGGGTTGAGTTTCAGGACTTCCGGGCTCCTCGCTTTCGCCACTTCCACGGGCACATGTTCATACTTGAGGCCAAGTTCTTCGAGCGCCCACAGGCAGCGCCCCGACCGAGACATCGCTGTTCCGTATAATTTAATCACGCGCGGTTGCCTCCCGAAGGTTGTCCTTGTTGTGCTGTCTATATAGCCCGAACGTCTGGGCATCGCTATCGTTGCTATGATTGGAAGAGAGGGTGTCAGAGGGTGAAACTTTCGGTCATCGATCAAGCTCCGGTTCCTGCGGGCTCCACCCCGGCCCAGGCGCTCAACAATACGATCGAGTTGGCGCGCCTGGCCGATCGGCTCGGCTATCAGCGCTACTGGATCGCGGAGCATCACGCGATCGAGGCGCTGGCAAGCCCGGCCCCGGAGATTCTTATCACTCGGGTGGCCGCCGCGACCTCGGGTATTCGGGTCGGTTCCGGCGGCGTGCTGCTGCCGCATTACAGCTCCCTCAAGGTCGCCGAAGTGTTCCGGATGCTCCACGCTCTGTACCCGGGCCGGATCGATCTGGGGATCGGACGGGCTCCGGGTGGCGCTCCGCTCGACGCCTACGCGCTTCGCAGCGAACGGGATCGTGAACCGGCGAGCGACGATTTTCCGCAACGTCTGCTGGAGCTGTTCGCGTTTCTCGATCACAGCTTTCCGCCTGACCATCCTTTCAGCCGCATCCGAGTCTCGCCCGACATGCCCGGCGCGCCCGAGATCTGGCTGCTCGGTTCGAGCTTGTGGAGTGCCTCGGCAGCGGCGCAGCTCGGCCTGCCTTACGCGTTTGCTCATTTCATCGATCCCGAACCGACCCGCGCGGCCCTGGAATACTACCGATCACACTTCGTTCCGGGACGCGTCTCCACGCCGCGTACGATTCTTGCGCTGGGAGTGATATGCGCCGACACCGAAGCAGAGGCCGAGCGGCTGTTCGCGAGCACGCGGTTGTTCAGGCGGCGGATCCGGCGGGGCGATCTGCAGCCGATTGCCCCACCTGAGGAGGCGCTGAGCGAGCTCGGCGCGGCGCGCGACCCGTTGGTGCAGAGCGAATGGCCTCGCTACGTCGTCGGCGCGCCCGCTGGGGTCCATGCCCGGCTCACCGCTATCGCGGAGCAGTTACAGCTCGACGAATTGATGGCGATAACCGTGGTCCATGATCACGAAGCGCGGATGCGGTCTTACGAGCTTCTGGCGCGATGCTTTGAGCTTGCTCCGCGCGCGGAGCATTGACTTAAGATCAGCGGCATTTGCGCCTGAGCAAAAGCCTGTATAGCCTACCCACGTTGTCGGTCTAATTGAGCAATCGCGCGGGAGAATAATAATAATGGAAGAGCGGATTCCAGAGAGCAAATTCGTCCAGGCTGGCGAGGTCAAGATTCACTACCAGGAAGGCGGCAGCGGCTACCCGCTGATCTGCCTGCATGGCGGTGGTCCGGGCGCCTCGGCATGGAGCAACTTCAAGGCGAACTACGGCGAGTTTTGCAAGCACTACCGGACCATCCTGGTCGACATGCCCGACTATGGCCGCTCCGACAAGCCGCGAGTGCCGAGCAATTGGCTGGCGTTCGTTGCACGGACCATGAAAGACTTCATGGATCGGCTTGACCTGAAGCGGGCGCATTTCATCGGCAACTCGATGGGCGGCCAGGTGACGATCAAGCTCGCGATTGACTACCCGGAGAAAGTGGATCACTTCGTGATAATCGGCAGTACGCCGGTCAAATGCACCGTATTTCAGCCGATGCCGCTCGAGGCGATACGTAACATCATCGAGTACTATCAGGGCGAAGGTCCGTCGCCCCAGAAGATGCGCCAGTTGATAAAGAGCCTGACCTACGATCATGGGTTCATTACCGACTCGCTGGTCAAGGAACGCTACGAGGCCAGCGCGGCGCCGGATAGCGTGGCACTGTTCCGCGACTATTTTCCGCCGCTCGAGGATCTCTATCTGGAGTTAACCCGGGTCAAGGCGAAGGCGCTGATAATATGGGGCCAGGACGATCGCGCGGGCGCCCTGGACGTAGGGCTAATCATGCTGCGCCAATTCCAGGATGCGAGAATGTACATCTTCTCAAAGTGCGGCCATTGGGCGCAGGTTGAGCATCGTGAGGAGTTCAACCGAGTAGTACTTCAATTCTTTGAGAAATAGATATTCTCGCGCTTACTACTTGCGTACGACTTGGACACAAGGCTTTATCGATCCGGTACGCAGTGAGGATACTTGTCAGGTTCGGCCATTAATG
>JBGPMT010000205.1:0-5907 GCA_041487135.1 Binataceae bacterium (SeqCode)
CCGCCCAAACTTTTGGGGTTTGACCGCCGGGGCCGGCCGCTTCCGGCCCAGCGGGGGTGGTGGGGGGGGGGGGGGGCGCCCCCCGGGGCCGCCCCCCCCGCCCGCAGCGGACGCACCACCGGCACGGGCGACGTGAGGGGCGCGCCAGGGGCGGGTTCGGAACGAAGCCGCCCCAGTGCGCCCATCGCGGCCAGCGCCCGCTCCTCGAGCGGCGCCTTGAGGGCGGCGTAGTCGGCATCGGAGAGCTTGCCCATCTCGCGGTCGAACTCGAGCTCGCGCAGCCCCTGCATCGCGAGTTCCCGCTCATGCTCGAGGCGCTCGGCCTCGGCCGAGGGACGGGCGGCGCGCCGCCAGAGCGACTCGCCGGTCAGGGGAGCCGCCACGAACAGCGCCACGCCGGCCACGATCAGGATCGCCGCCAGGTAGACCACGGCGCTAAATTTCCTCTCTCAGACGGCGTTCGAGTTCGCGCCGAAGAGCAGGATTGTCGGCGCCGGGAGGCGCGGGCTCGGGCGCTGCGGACGGGGCCGGGGCGGGCCGCGCGGCGCGCCAGCGCGAGATCGTGAGCATCACCAGCATCGCGCCTATCAGCATCGCCAACGGCGGCATAACCCAGGCCAGCAGATTGAAGCCCTGCGTGGTCGGCGCGGAGAGCACCTTCTCGCCGTACTTGGCGCGGAAGAAGGCGATAATCTGCGGGCGATCCATCCCCCGCGCGATCAGCGCGTCGATCTTTTCCCGGGCCGGCACTGAGAACTCGCAATTCGGATGATTGCAGTTGGCGACCGTCAGGCCGCATCCGCACTGGCAGGTCAGCCCCTCCGAGACCGCCTGGCGGGTGGTCTTCGGAGAGACCGCCGGAGCGGCGACCGGAGCCATCGCCAGCAGCGCGAGCATCGCGATTGCCAAAGCGAGCTTCATGCGCCGCGCGCTTGCTATCCGCCTCCGGCGGCGGGCTCGGATGCGAATCGATCGTCCGGCAGCTGGCCACGGACGGTGGCGGCGATAGCGGCGCGCTCGCGCACGTTGGGCCACATCGCGACGACCGTCCCGAGCGCCATCACGAATCCGCCCAGCCAGATCCAGAAGACCAGCGGAGTAAGGAAGACCTGGAAGGTCGCGCTCGCGGAGGCCTGGTCGAATCCCGCCAGCACCAGGTAGAGGTCGGCCGCCGGGGTCGAGCGAATCGCGACGTCGGTCGCGGGCTGCTGCGCCGCCTTGTAGAAGAGCTTGGCGGGAGCCAGCGCGGCGACCTCGCGTCCGTTGCGCATCACGACGACCTTGGCGCGCACCGTTTCGAGGTGCGGCGTCTCGATAGAGTCGAGCCCGGCGTAGCGGAGCTCATAGGGACCGATCGCGAAGCTCTCGCCGGTCTTCACGCTGCGCTTCACTTCGGTCTTGAAGAACGAGGAGCCGACGATCCCGATAAAGGCGAAGATCACGCCGAGGTGGATGATATAGCCGCCGTAGCGGCGGTTGTTCTTCGCGACCAGGTTGACCAGCGCGCGCGCCGGCGGCTCGGCGACCAGATGGCCGCGCGCCATCACGCCGCGCCGGAACTCGACCAGGATCGTGCCCAGCGCGAAGGCGGCGAGCGAGAAGGCGGTGAGCGCGTACCATTGAACGAGGCCCGCGGCCAGGGCGCAGAGGCCGGTGGCGGCGCCGAGTATCGCGGGCGTCGCGAAGCTGCGGGCGAGATTGCGCGGCGTGGTGCGGCGCCATGCGATCAACGGTCCGACGCCCATCAGGAAGATCAGCGCCAGCGCAAGCGGCGCATTGACGCGATTGAAGAACGGCGGCCCGACGGTAATCTTGACCCCGCGCACGGCCTCGGACAGCACCGGGAAGAGCGTGCCCCAGAAGACCGCGAAGGCGATTCCGACCAGCGCCAGATTGTTGAAGAGAAAGGCCGCCTCGCGCGAGAGATAGGACTCGAACTCTGCCGGACTGCGCAGATCCTTGACGCGCGAGATGAGCAGCGCAGCGTAGAGCACCGCGACGCCGATAAGGAAGCTCAGGAAGTAGGGGCCGAGGCCCGACTGGGTGAACGAATGGACCGACGAGATGACGCCGCTGCGCGTGATGAAGGTGCCGAACAGGGTCAACCCGAACGCCATCCCGATCAGCGTCAGGTTCCAGACCTTCAGCATGTCCTTGCGCTCCTGGATCATCACCGAGTGCAGGTAGGCGGTCATCACCAGCCACGGCATGAAGGCGGCGTTCTCGACCGGGTCCCAGGCCCAGTAGCCGCCCCAGCCCAGCACCTCGTAGGCCCAGCGCGCGCCGAACAGATTGCCGAGCGTCAGGAAGAACCACGAGAAGATCGCCCAGCGGCGCGTGCTGCGTATCCAGCTATCGTCGAGCTTGCGGGTGATAAGCGCCGCGGCGCCGAAGGCGAACGGGACGGTGGCGCTGACGTAGCCGATATAGAGCGAGGGCGGATGAATCGCCATCCAGTAGTTCTGCAGCAGCGGATTCAGATCGGTGCCCTGCGCCGGGATATTGGCGAGCAACTGGAACGGCCGCGTGACGAAGTTGAGCATCGCGAGAAAGAAGATCGCGACGCCCGCCATCACGGCCAGCACCCACGGCGCGATCTCGAGGTTGCGGCGGCGGTTCTGCCAGGCGACGATCGCGGTGAAGATCGAGAGCAGCCAGGTCCAGAACAGCAGCGAGCCCTGCTGCCCACCCCAGAGCGCGGTTATCTTGTAGATGGTCGGCAGCGTGGTGCTCGAATAGGAGGCGACGTATTCGAGCGAGAAGTCGCTGCGCAAAAGCCCGGTCCACAGCACGAACATCGCGACCGTGACCATCGCGCACATCGCCCACAATGCGTGGCGCGCGCTGGCGACGAGCTCCGGAAGGCGCCGGCGAACGCCGTAGAGATTCGCGCCGATCGAATAGATCGCGAGGATGAGCGCGAGCGCCAGTTGACCGAGCAGCGGCATCGGGCGGCTACCCCTTTCTATCCGGGACGTACTTGGAGGGACACTTGGTCAGGACCTGGCTCGCTTCGAGCTGCGACGGCGTCCGCAGCCGCCCCTCGACGATTACATCGCGATTGTCGGCGAGCATGTCGGGTTTCGGCTCGCCGCGGGCGACGACGTCGAACAGGATCGGAACGCCGGCCGCAACCGGTTCGACCGCCGCGCCACCCTCGGCTTGCGGCAGCGGCATCATCGTGAACTCCAGGGTCAGCGTCGCCGGGTCCCATCGGATGGTGCGCGGCTTGACCCGGCCGGCGACCCGCAGACTCTGGCCCATCAATTCCGTTTCGCGCGCCCTGACCTCGTTGACCGTCAGGTAGTACTCGGAGGTGCTCTGGATGGCGGTCGTGATCAGGTAGGCGACGGCGGCCATCACCAGTCCGACGCCGATCACGAACCGGAGTTTTCTTGGCATCGTGGTTACTCGATCGATCCTGCGGCGCTTGGAAGCGCCGCGACGACTGCTCATTTTGGCCTGTAGAAGACGGGATCGGCAAGCGAGCCGGACGGCCGCGGGGCGGCCGGCGCCCGGCTTCTCAATGCAGCAGGCGTTCCTTCTTGCGGTCGTCGGGATGCTCGCGATCTTCGCGCTCGTTTCCCGCGATTCGGTAGCCCTCGCCCGCCCACGTCCCCAGGTCGACCATCTGGCAGCGCTCGGAGCAGAACGGCCGGAACCGGTTGGCCGGCGAACTATCGCTGGTTTTCCTGCAGGTCGGGCAGCGCACGAAAGTATCGTTCCAGATCAGTGGTTCGACCGCAATGCCGATTGCGCCTGGATTTCCGCCCACACCGGCTGCTCGTCGCAGCGCGAGGTCCCGCCGTGCACTTCGAAGCGCGCGGAGTCCGCGACGTACTGGAAGCGCTCGAAGTAGCAGAGCGGGCGGCGGTCGAAACCGCGATAGGTCGCCTTCACATCGACCTCCAGCGTCGAGCTGCCATTGACGATCGCGGCGTACTTGTCGGGCGGTAGATGGCGATGCACCAGATGCGGGACTTCGGGCGACAGGATACCCGCATCGAGCCGCACGGTCTCACCCGTCACCACCGCCCCGTCGATTATCATCCGGGTATCGAGCACGGTGTTGTCGGACGAGAGATGGCCGAAGTTGCGATACTCGATCGCCACCCGCGGCTCGTTGGGCTTCGAGGTATCCAGGCGCACCGACTCGACGCCCAGGTAGGGGCGCTCCGAAGCCAGGTAAATCCAGTCGGCGATACTGGCGGTGCGCCAGGTCGCGATCGCGGTGAAGGTGGTCGCCGCCACCATCAGCGCAGTCATCAGCTCGGTGAATCCCAGTATCTCTCCGAGCCGCCGGCGCTCGGTGCGAGTCAGCGGATCACGCTCGTGTTGCTCCCCGTCCTCACGTGCCATCCTCGTCCCCCTCCCCCGCCCGGCCATGAACCGCCGATCTAAAACGCGACCGGAAGCGCCTTGAGGCCCCTGAAGCGGCCCATCTCCTTCCATTCCAGCCGCTCGCCGGCAAGCCGCAGGTTCGGCATCCTCTGCAGCAGCCGCGCGATCGCGACCTGCCCCTCCAGGCGCGCGAGTCCGGCGCCGAGGCAGTAATGAATTCCGTGACTGAAGGAGAGATGCTCGTTATCGGGGCGCGCGATATCGAAGCGGTCGGGATCGGGAAAGCGCTCGGGATCGCGGTTGCAGGCGCCGATCAGCACCGAGACCGTCTCGCCCGCGCTGACCCGCTGGCCGCCGATCTCGAGTTCCTCGCGCGCGACCATCGGCGAGACCGCCTGGGTCGGCGCGTCGTAGCGCAGCATCTCCTCGACCGCGCTCGCGATCATCTCCGGGTGCTCGCGCAGGCGCTGCAGTTCGTCCGGATGGCGCAGCAGGGCCAGCAAGCCATTGCCGATCAGATTGGTGGTGGTGGCGTGGCCGGCGGCGAAGATGGTCGAGAGGATGGTCAGGATTTCCAGGCGCGAGAGCCGGTCGCCGTGATAGTCGACGGTCAGGAATGCGCTCAGCAGATCGGAGCCGCCGGGATGGCGCTCACGATCCTCGATCTGGCGGTTGAAATAATCGTCGAAGCCGAGCGTCGCCCGGTCGCCCTCCGTGATCATTTCCTGGGTGCGCACCACGCCGCGCGAGGCAACGATGCCCTCGACCCAGCGCGTCATCTGCGCGGCGTCGGCCTGCGGCACGCCCAGCATCTCGCAGATCGCGATCGACGGCAGCGGGTAGGCGAAATCCGCGATCACGTCCATCTGGCCGCGGCCCGTAAGCCGATCGAGCAGTCCGTCGACGATCTCCTCCAGATGGGGCTGGAGGGCGGCGATCGCCTGCGGCGTAAAGGCGCGGCTGACGAGGTTCTTGAAGCGGGTATGGCCGGGCGGGTCGGAGAACGCCAGCTCGTGGCTCTGGCTTTCGAGGATTAGCTGCGGGCCGAACTTCCGCAGCATCTGCTCGATCAGCGCGGCGCGGCTGAAATGGGCGTGATCGCGCAGGAACGCTGTCGCGTCGGCATAGCGCAGGATCACCCAGCCGCCCATGTGCGGGCTGAAACGGACCGGTGCGTCGGCGCGCAGCCGATGGAAGATCGGGTAGGGATCGGGATGGCCGGGAAGGCTCGGATCGAAGTCGAGAGCGGACTCGCGATGCTCCTCTGTTCTCATGCGTTCTCCGGCTTGGCGAGCAGCGTTGCGGATGAACATCTTAACGCTTCTCCCGTCTCAACTGCTCATCTTTCTATCATCCGCCACGCGGCCCTGACAGGCTCCGGCTGGAACGCTTGCAACAAGCCCGGCGGTCGAAGTTTACGGCACCGCGAACCACATCGTGGTGAGCGGCGGCAGCGTCAGCTTGAGCGAATGCGAAAGACCGTGCCACGGGATCGCATCGGCCGCGAGCGCGCCGGCGTTGCCCAGGTTGCTGCCCGCATAAAACTGCGAATCCGTATTCAGGACC